>NZ_JBGFFF010000060.1:0-27595 GCF_056175785.1 Acidovorax sp. LjRoot204 | reverse complement strand
AGGGACGTCGGTGCATGGCGTCAGCCCGTGGCTGCGATCAGGATCGCGCGGAAGTCGTTGACGTTGGTGCCCGTGGGCCCGGTGACCACGGCGTCGCCCAGCGCGCCAAAAAAGGAGTGGGCGTCGTGTGCGTCCAGCGCGGCGGTGGCGTGTTGGCCCAGCGCGGCGGCGCGCTCCAGCGTGTCGGGCGTGGCGATGGCGCCTGCCACGGGCTCCAGCCCATCGATACCGTCGGTATCCCCGGCCAATGCGTACACGCCGGGCAAGCCCTTGAGCGACAGGGCCAGGGACAGCAGGCATTCCACGTTGCGCCCRCCGCGCCCCGGGGTTGGCATGGGTTGCCCTGGTGCCGGTGTGCGCAGGGTGACAGTGCTCTCGCCGCCACTCAGCAGCACGCGGTGCCGTGGTGACGGGGCCTTGGCGGCGTAGCGGGCGACACCGGCCAACACGGTGCCCATGTCGCGGGCTTCACCCTCCAGTGCATCGCCGAGCAGCGTGGGCTCGATGCCCGCGTGGCGCGCCACCTGGGCGGCTGCCTGCAGGGCCAAGTCGGGCGTGGCAATGACGTGGGTGGTGATGGGGCCCAGCCGGGTGTCGCCGGGCTTGGTGCTTTCGCTGGCGGCAGTGTCCAGTGCGGCCAGCACGGCGGGCGGCAGAGCAATGCGGTAGCGCTGCAAGATGGCTAGCGCCTGTGCACGGGTGGTCGGGTCGGCCACGGTGGGGCCCGAGGCCACGTCCAGCGGGTCGTCGCCCGGCACATCGGACATCACCAGGTTGACCACGCGGGCGGGGCTGCAGGCCAGGGCCAGCCGCCCGCCCTTGATGGCCGAGAGGTGGCGCCGCACACAGTTCATCTCGCCGATGCTGGCGCCGCTGCGCAGCAGGGCCTGGTGGAGCGCCTGCTTGTCGGTCAGCGTGATGTCCGGCAGCGGCAAGGGCAGCAGCGCCGAGCCGCCGCCCGACCACAGGCCAATCACCAGGTCTTCTGCTGTGAGGCCCGCCACTGCGGCCAGCATCTGCTGCGCAGCAGCCAGGCCCGCCGCATCGGGCACGGGGTGGGCAGCCTCCAGCACGCGGATGTGCTCGCAGGCGGCAGCATGCCCGTAGCGTGTGACCACCACGCCAGACAGCGGCGTGGGCCAGTGGGCCTCCAGCACCTGCGCCATCTGCGCCGATGCCTTGCCCGCGCCGATCACCACCGTGCGGCCCCGGGGCGGGGCGGGCAGGTGCGGCGGCAGACATACCGCGGGCTGCGCGGACGCGATGGCGGCGTCGAACATGCTGCGCAGCCAGTGGCGGGCCTGGGTGTCGATGTGCGTGCTCATCGGGTCGTGGGGCAGGGCGCAGTGCGTTGGGGCCACGCAGCTCAGGCGGCCTTTTGCAACTGCGTGCGGCCGATCAGCGCGCACACGGCGTCGGTCACCTGCACCGTGGTGGCCGTGCCGCCCAGGTCGCGGGTGTGCAGGGCGGGGTTGGCGGTGACCTGTTCGATGGCCTGCATCACGGCGCGGGCAGCGCTGGCCTCGCCCAGGTGCTCCAGCAKCATCACKACCGACCAGAAGGTRCCGAYSGGRTTGGCCAGGCCCTTGCCCATGATGTCGAAGGCSGAGCCGTGGATSGGYTCGAACATSSWSGGGTAGCGSCGCTCGGGGTCGATGTTGCCGGTGGGYGCGATGCCCAGGCTGCCCGCSAGCGCGGCGGCCAGGTCGCTSAGGATGTCGGCATGCAGGTTGGTGGCSACGATGGTGTCGAGCGTGGCGGGGCGGTTGACCATGCGGGCCGTGGCAGCGTCCACAAGCTCCTTGTCCCACTTGACGTCGGGGAACTCGGTGGCCACCTGCGCGGCAATCTCGTCCCACATCACCATSGCGTGGCGCTGSGCGTTGCTCTTGGTGAYGACSGTGAGCAGCTTGCGGGGSCGSGAYTGSGCCAGKYKGAAGGCGWAGCGCAKGATGCGTTCSACSCCSRCGCGSGTCATSATGGACACGTCGGTKGCSGCCTCGATSGGGTGGCCCTGGTGCACGCGGCCRCCSACGCCSGMGTAYTCGCCCTCGGAGTTTTCGCGCACGATGACCCAGTCCAGGTCCTTGGGCGTGCAGCGCTTCAGGGGCGCATCAATGCCCGGCAGGATGCGTGTGGGCCGCACGTTGGCGTACTGATCGAACCCCTGGCAGATCTTCAGGCGCAGGCCCCACAGCGTGATGTGGTCGGGGATGTCCGGGTCGCCCGCCGAGCCGAACAGGATGGCGTCCTTGCCGCGCAGCGCATCGAGCCCGTCGGCCGGCATCATCACACCGTGGGCGCGGTACCAGTCGCCGCCCCAGCCAAAGTTTTCGAACTGGAACTGCAGGCCCGTGTGGCGGGCGGCCAGTGCTTCGAGCACGCGCTGGCCGGCGGGAATCACTTCCTTGCCGATGCCGTCTCCGGGGATGGTGGCGATTTTGTAGGTTTTCATGAAGGTCTTTGGTCTTGGTGTGTGAAAGCGTCGGGAAAGGCCTGTGGGGATGTCGTGCCGCGAAAAAGCGGGTGGAACAAAAACAGTGAGAGCGACTGTAGGCATCCGCTCGTTGTAAAAACGGCGCTCAAGTGAATCCATCGTTAACCTGCAGTTGATAATGTGGCGATGAGCTCCACCATCCAGCCCGCAGAACTGGGCTTCTTCTCGGCACTGGCGGCCAGCCCCAGCCTGAGCGCCGCCGGGCGCGAAATGGGTGTCTCCACCGCCGCCGTGAGCAAACACCTGGCGCAGATGGAAAAGCGCCTGGGTGTGGTGCTCATCAACCGCACCACCCGGCGCATGAGCCTTACGCCCGAGGGCGAGCTGCTGCTGGAGCACGCGCGCCGCATCCTGCGCGAGATCGATGCGCTGGATGAACTCATTGTGCAGTCCAAGGCCAGCCCCAAGGGCCTGCTGCGCGTGAATGCCACGCTGGGTTTTGGCCGCATGCACATCGCCCCCGTGATCTCGGACTTTGTGCGCCAGTACCCCGAAGTGGATGTGCAGCTGCAGCTGTCGGTGCACCCGCCACCGATCACCGACGATGCCTACGACGTGTGCGTGCGTTTTGGCGAGCCGCCCGACGGCCGCGTGATTGCCCGCCGCATGGCACCCAACCGGCGCGTGCTGTGCGCCGCACCCGCCTACCTGGAGCAGCATGGCAGGCCCCGCGTGCCGCGCGACCTGATGGAGCACCAGTGCATCGGCATCCGCCAGGGCGACGAGGCCTACGGCCTGTGGCGCCTGACCACCGGGCGTGGCAGCAAGGCGCACACCGAGTCGATCAAGATCACCGGCAACCTCACCACCAACGACGGCGAGATCGCTGTGCTGTGGGCGCTGCAGGGCCACGGCATCGTGATGCGTGCCGAGTGGGATGTGAACCGCCATCTGGCCCAGGGCCTGCTGGAGCCCGTGCTGCCGCAGTACCACACGCCTGCGGCCGACATCTATGCGGTGTACCCCCAGCGGCACCAGTTCTCCACGCGGGTGCAGGCGTTTGTGGGGTTCCTGGCCGAGGCATTGGCCGCGTCAGGCACGCTGGCAGGAGTGGGCGTGGGTGGCCGCACGGACAAGCGGCGGGCCGTGCGGGTTTCTTGACCTGGTGGGTGGCGCGCGGGCCGCTGCCGGGTTAGGGTGTCGCCAAGGCATTCTGTGATGCCTCTCTGCCCCCCGGACCTGTACCTGGCTTTCATTGCCCCTGCTTTGCCCATGAAAACATTGTTGCCGCTCATCCCCCCGCTGTTGGTTGCCCTGTTGGCCGGTCCTGCGCAGGCCGCCGATTCGCAGGTGGCCGCCGATTGGTCCCTGTCCGCCGATGGTGCTTATGTGTTGGACCAGCGTGCCGGCCTGGCCTGGCCACGCTGTGTGGAGGGCATGCAATGGACCGGCAAAACCTGCACGGGCCAGCCCCTGCTGCTGGACCGTGCTGAGGCCACGGCTCTGGCCTCTGACCGCTGGAAGGCCGAGGGTGTGGGCTGGCGCCTGCCCCGTGCGACAGAGCTGCAGCGGCTGGTGGACAAGGCGCTGTCGCCCCCGGGCCTCAACCCCCTTCTGTTCCCGGCGGCGCCGGGCCAGTGGCACTGGACGTCCACCGCCAACGTGAGCGCGCCCAGCGTCAACCAGTACACCTACGGCAACATCGCCCAGAGCCGGGCGGGTGATGGCGCGCGGCAGGCGGCCATGATCAACGGCTGGGCGGTGAACCTGTCCACCGGCGAGGCGCGCGGCGATGCCGCGCGGGCCAGCAAGCTGCCGGTGCGGCTGGTGCGGCCGATGCCGGTGGGGGCCGCCAAATAGGCGGTCGCTCCGCAGCAGTCGCATCCGGCAGGACAGGGCGGGGCGGCAGGGCGCTTCAAGCGGTCTCTGGTTGTGCGTCGGCTGCTGCAAACACTTCGCGTGCCGCGGCCAGTCCGTTGAGCGCGGCCGGAAAACCTGCGTACACCGCCATTTGCATCAGCACCTCCACGACCTCTTCGCGGGTGACGCCCACATTGAGCGCCGCCTGCAAATGCACCTTGAGCTGTGGCGTGGCGTTGCCCAGCGCGGTCAGTGCGGCGATGACTGCAATCTCGCGGCTGCGCAGATCGAGTCCGGGGCGCGAATAGATGTCGCCAAACGGAAACTCGATCAGGTAGCGTGCAAAGTCGGGGGCGATGTCGGCCAGGCTGGCGACGACACGCTCACCCGCGTGGCCGTCGATTTCGCGCAGCTTGGCGAGGCCCTGGAGATAGCGGGGTTGGGTTTCGGGGGACATGGGAGCTTCCTTGGTGGGTGGACGACGGGGTGGACCGAAGGGAAGCTTCCAGGCCCTGGTAGTGCGCGATCTTGGCTTGCAGCGCCTGTGCGGCTTGCTGCATCGTGGTGATCGTTGCCAGCACTTGCGCCAGGTGCTGTTCCAGCAACTGGCGCCGCTCGGGGGCGGTGGCGTTCCCTTCGCTGCGCAGCCGCGCAAAGGCCTGCATCTGCCCAATGGGCATCTGGGTCTCGCGCAGGCGCAGCAGGAATCCGATCCATTCCATGTCCGACGCCGCATAGCGGCGCTGGCCACCGGGTGCACGGGCTACCGGCGCAATCAAACCGGCGCGCTCGTAGTAGCGCAGGGTGTGTGCGGTCAGGCCAGTGCGTCTGGCGACTTCGGCAATGGTGAGGAGGGATGCCATGGGAACGATTCTGAAAGTTGGAGTGCACTCTAAGTCAAGCGCCACGTGGATGACTGGGGACGGGGCGTGTGAGAGCATGGGGTAGCCCCGTGGCTGGAGCCTCTTTTTGGCATCGTTCTTCCCGGCGCATGGTGGCCTGCCGCCGTGAACCGAGGGGACAGCGTGGTGGCGCAGCTTGGTCAAGAATGCGGGTTGGTGGTGCTGCGGCGCCGTGGAGTGCAGCACCGTTTCACCACACTGCGCAGTCCAGCGCATAGGCCCTTTGTCCCATCTTTTACCTGCGAGTCCTCCATGAACCCCTCCATCCCTACCACCGCGCTGCAGTTGCGCTCGCTTGTGCAAGCCGATGGCACCTTGCAGATCAGCCTGGAGCCGACACCCGTGCCCACACCAGGGCCCGACGAAGTGCTGATCCAGGTGCAGGCCACGCCCATCAACCCGTCGGACATCGGCCTGCTGCTGGGCCCCGCCGACTTGTCCACCGTGCAGGTCACGGGCACGGCCGAGCGGCCGGTGGCCACGGCCCGCATCCCTGAGCGCGCCATGCCGGGCATGGCGGCACGCCTGGGCCAGAGCATGCCGGTGGGCAACGAGGGCGCGGGCCTGGTGGTGGCCGCAGGCAGCTCGCCTGCCGCGCAGGCGCTGCTGGGCCGCACGGTGGCGGTGATTGGCGGCGCCATGTATTCGCAATACCGCGCCATGCCTGCGTCGCAGTGCCTGCCGCTGCCGCCCGGGACCACGGCGGCTGAAGGCGCATCGTGCTTCGTCAATCCGCTGACGGCGCTGAGCATGGTGGAGACCATGAAGCGCGAGGGCCACACTGCGCTGGTGCACACCGCGGCAGCCAGCAACCTGGGCCAGATGCTGCTCAAGATTTGCCAGAAAGACGGTGTCGGCCTGGTCAACATCGTGCGCAAGCCCGAGCAGGMGGCGCTGCTGCGCGAGCTGGGCGCCCAGTATGTGTGTGACAGCAGCGCGCCCAATTTCATGGCCGAGCTCACCGATGCGCTGGCCACCACGGGCGCCACCATCGCGTTTGATGCCACGGGCGGCGGCACGCTGGCCGGGCAGATCCTGCAGTGCATGGAGGCCGCCATCAACCGCAAAGCCAAGGAATACAGCCGTTACGGCTCGGCAGTGCACAAGCAGGTGTACCTGTACGGCCACCTGGACACGCGCCCGACCGAAGTGCACCGCACCTTTGGCATGGCCTGGGGCATGGGTGGATGGCTGCTGTTTCCGTTCTTGCAGAAGATCGGCGAAGAGGCCACCCAGGCGTTGCGCCAGCGCGTGGCGGCTGAGCTGAAGACCACGTTCGCCAGCCACTACGCGCGCACCGTGTCGCTGGCGGGGGCGCTGAGCGCCGAGTCCATCGCGTTCTACGGCCCGCGCAACACCGGCGCCAAGGTGTTGATCGACCCGTCGCTGTAAGCGACGTTGCGGGCGCGCGCCTGGTGCCCTTGGGGGGCGCGGCTACACGGCAGGCACCAACAAAAAGGGCTCCCAAAGGGAGCCCTTTTTGCCTGCCCGCCCCTGCGGTTCAGTTAACACTCCCCATGGCWGYAGCACCCGCACCGCGCGAAGTGCCACCACCATGGGAAGTCCCGCAACTGCTTCAAWCCAAYCYMAGCAGTTGGTCTGCCAAATTACATGGCGCTGAATTCGCCCGAAGGGATYTGGCCGGTGCGCACGGCTTCRGCAGCCTGTGCACGCACGGCAGCGCGGTCAGCGGTGGATTGGTAGGTCACCACACGCGAGCCTGCGGGTTCCATGTTGTGGGTSYKGGCTTCSACRACAGCTTCKGCWKSCACTTCAGCGCGGGTGCGGTTSGTGTCGAACTTCAGGGCAAATTGCGAGCCATCGGCTTCATCGGCATGGGCGCCAAAAGCGGCGAAAGCGGCAACAGCGGCGACGGAGAGGAAACGGGCGGTCTTGTTCATGATGAAAATCCTTGAAAGTTAAAAAGCGTCTCAAAAAAGCCGGGTCARAAACCRTTYCTGAACCGGGTTCGGTGAGTCGCCTTGCGGGTTCGGCTCATCGATGGGATGAACTGTACGCCGATGGTGTTCAGGGAAAAACCACCCAGTCGCGAACTAACTGTTCCAGTATTGAGAACAATCCGCCCACCCGTCGCCGGGCTGCCAAACCGCCTGTGGCAAACTCGCGCGCTTCGCTTTTTTGTTTGACCGAGTCTCAGAGAGTCCGCCCCACCCATGCAGCAGATCGTTCGGCAGTTGGCCGCAGAAATCAAAGTCAGTGAACAACAGGTGCGCGCAGCGGTGGAGCTGCTGGATGGCGGTGCCACGGTGCCCTTCATTGCGCGCTATCGCAAGGAAGTGACGGGCGGGCTGGACGACATTCAGCTGCGCGAACTGGAGGCGCGCCTGTCCTATCTGCGCGAGCTGGAAGACCGCCGTGTGGCCGTGCTCAAGGCGATTGACGAGCAGGGCAAACTCACCGATGCACTGCGTGCCGCCATTGCGGCCGCCCCGACCAAGCAGGAGCTSGARGACMTSTACCTGCCGTTCAAGCARAAGCGCCGCACCAAGGGCCAGATCGCSCGCGAGTTCGGCATCGARCCGCTSGCCGACAAGCTGYTKGCYGACCCCACRCTSGACCCCGCCGTCGAAGCTGCGGCGTTCACCAAGCCACCCGAAGTGCTGGATGACGGCAAGCCCGGTGCCGATTTCTCTACCGTGCCCGCTGTGCTGGATGGTGTGCGCGACATCCTCTCCGAGCGCTGGGCCGAAGACCCGGCGCTGGTGCAGAACCTGCGGGAGTGGCTGTGGGCCGAAGGCCTGCTGCGCAGCAAGAAGGTGGACAGCAAGAACGAGAACGACCCCGAGGTCTCCAAGTTCCGCGACTACTTCGACTACGACGAACCCATCGGCCGCGTGCCCTCGCACCGCGCGCTGGCTGTGTTTCGCGGGCGCGGACTCGAAATTCTGGAAGCCAAGCTGGTATTGCCGGTGGAGCCCGAACCCGGCAAGCCCAGCATCGCCGAAGGCAAGATCGCCCTGCACCTGGGCTGGAGCCACCAGGGCCGCAAGGCCGACGACCTTATCCGCAAGTGCGTGGCCTGGACCTGGCGCGTGAAGCTCAGCCTCTCGACCGAGCGCGACCTGTTCGCCCGCCTGCGCGACGAGGCCGAGAAGGTCGCCATCAAGGTGTTTGCCGACAACTTGCGCGACCTGCTGCTGGCCGCACCGGCCGGCCCGCGCGTGGTGATGGGGCTGGACCCAGGCATCCGYACCGGCGTGAAGGTGGCCGTGGTSGATGCCACSGGCAAGCTGGTSGAGACSGCCACCGTGTWCCCGCACGAGCCCAAGCGCGACTGGGATGGCTCGCTGTTCACCCTGGCCAAGTTGGTGGAAAAACACGGCGTGAACCTGATCGCCATTGGCAACGGCACAGCCAGCCGCGAGACCGACAAGCTGGCCGCTGACCTCATCAAGATGGCCGCCAAGGCCGACCGCGCCATCGAGAAGGTGGTGGTGAGCGAGGCGGGGGCTTCGGTGTATTCCGCCAGCGAGTATGCGTCGCAAGAGATGCCCGATGTGGACGTGAGCCTGCGCGGTGCGGCCTCCATCGCCCGACGCCTGCAAGACCCGCTGGCCGAGCTGGTGAAGATCGACCCCAAGAGCATCGGCGTGGGCCAGTACCAGCACGACGTGAACCAGAGCGAGCTGGCCCGCACCTTGGGCACGGTGGTGGAAGACTGTGTGAACTCGGTGGGCGTGGACCTGAACACGGCCAGCGTGCCGCTGCTCAGCCGCGTGTCGGGCCTGTCGGGCAGTGTGGCCAAGGCCGTGGTGCGCTGGCGCGAGGCCAATGGTGCTTTCAAGAGTCGCAAGCAGCTCATGGATGTGGCCGGCCTCGGTGCCAAGACCTTTGAGCAGAGCGCGGGCTTCTTGCGCATTCGCGGTGGTGACAACCCGCTGGACATGACGGGTGTTCACCCCGAGACCTACCCGGTGGTCGAGCAGATCATGGAAAAGACTGGCAAGCCGGTGGCCGAGATCATGGGCCGTGCCGACATGCTCAAGACCCTCAAGCCCGAGCTGTTTGCCAACGAGAAGTTTGGTGTGATCACTGTCAAGGACATCCTGGCCGAGCTGGAGAAGCCCGGCCGCGACCCGCGCCCSGACTTCAAGGTGGCGCGCTTCAACGACGGCGTGGAMGACATCAAGGACCTSRWSGARGGCATGATCYTSGARGGCACSGTGAGCAACGTGGCCCAGTTTGGCGCTTTCATCGACCTGGGCGTGCACCAGGACGGCCTGGTGCATGTGAGCCAGCTGGCGCACAAGTTTGTGAACGATGCGCGCGAGGTGGTCAAGACCGGCGACATCGTCAAGGTCAAGGTCATGGAGGTGGACGTGGAGCGCAAGCGCATCGGCCTGTCGATGAAGCTGGACGCCGCGCCACCGCGCCAGGGCGGCGACCGGGGCGCACCCCGTGACAACCGCTTTGAGGGCGCAGGCCGTGGCTACGCGCAACCCCAGCGCCGTGGGCCCGAGCCTGTGCAGCAGTCGGCCATGGCGTCCGCATTTGCGAAGTTGCAACAGGCTAAAGGCCGCTGACGCAGCCGGCTGTGCCGCCGGTGGTTTTTTGGCCGTGCAGGGGCCCATAATCGCCAGCACCTGAACCAACCACCGGCGCCGTACCCCATGGAGTTGAACGCACTGCTGGCCCAACCTGTGGCACTGCCCAGCCTTCCGCGCGCCGTGGCGCTGCTGATGAGCGAGCTGGCCCAGCACGAACCCAGCTTGCGGCGCCTGAACCAGCTGTTTGGCACCGATCCTGCCCTCGCGGCTCGTTTGCTGGAACTGGCCAATTCCCCCACCTTCCAGCTGCCCGGGCAGATCGCGGGCATCCCCGAGGCGCTGGCGCTGCTGGGCACCGCCCAGCTGCGCACGTTGGTCATGTCGGCGCCGCTGGGCACCACGTCGCGCTCGGTGCCCGGGGTGAACATGCAGCAGTTCTGGCGCTACAGCCTCAACACGGCCAAGCTCGCACGGTCGCTCGCTGGCATCGTCCACCACAACCAGATCGCGGCCTATACCGCCGGTTTGCTGCATGCCTTGGGCGAGCTGGTGATCCATCTGGCGGACCCCGAGAAGGCCCAGTCGGTCAACACCCTGGTAGCCCCGTTTGACCTGCGCCGCGACAAGATCGAGCAACGCATCTTTGGCTACAGCTACGGCCAGGTCACGGCGGGCTGCGCGCGCCGCTGGCAACTGCCCGAGGTGGTGATTGACGCCCTGCAGCACCAACACGCACCGTTWGACAACAAGGTCTACGAACCCCTGGCGGGCGTCATCCACCTGGCCGCCTGGCGCGCCCGCGCCCGCGAGGCCGAGCTGAACGAAAAAGAACTCGCCGTGTCCTTCCCTGGCGAAGTGGGGCTGGCTCTGGGGCTCGACATCGACATGGTGCTGCAGCAAGACCCCATTGACTGGACCGCTCGACCGGATGCGGCGGCGGATTTCATCGTCTAGCAGCAGGGTGCCGGGGCAGGCGGTTGCCAGGGGAGAGCGCTGCTGGGCAAGGTCTAGGGGCTGACGGTGCTGCCCCAGCCGCTTTGCGACAATCAGCGCCATGAAAGCACTGCGCATCCATGCTGGCCCCCGCGCCCGCCAACACCTGGAACAACAGGGCCTGCGGCCCGCTGACGTGGGCGTAATCCCGGCAGCGGCTGGCGGTCCCAAGGGACTGATCCTGGGGCCGATGGACCGGTTCATTTTTGGGGAGTGGCTGCCGCGCTCCGATCAGCCCGTGCACCTGGTGGGCGCCTCGATTGGCGCCTGGCGCATGGCCACGGCCTGCCTGCAGCAATCGGTGGCGTCTTTTGAGCGGCTGGAGCACGACTACATCCACCAGGACTACGAGCTGCCACCCGGCAAAAAGCGCCCCACGGCCGCCCATGTGAGCGAGCGGTTCGGCCAGAACCTGGAGGCCTTCTACGGCGGGCGGGTGCAGGAAGTGCTCAGCCACCCCCGCTACCGCCTGCACATCGTCACGTCCCGGGGCCGCCATGTGCTGGGGCGCGAGCATGCGCTGGGCACGCCGCTGGGGTATCTGGGGGCGTTTGTGACCAACACCGTGCACCGCAAGGCGATGGGGGCCTGGCTGGAGCGGGTGGTGTTTTCCTCATCGGGTGCGGCCTTGCCTTTTGCCACGACCGACTACCGCACCCGGCAGGTGGGGCTGAACGCAGACAATTTCCTGCAGGCGCTGCAGGCCAGCTGCTCGATCCCGTTTGTCTTGCAGGCCGTGCACAACATCCCGGGCGCCCCGCGGGGCGCTTACTGGGACGGCGGCATCACCGACTACCACCTGCATCTTGCCTATGGTTTGCCGAATGGTGTTGCTTCTGAATTGATAGCTGCTCAGGCAATAAGCACTAGCGCTCCCAGCGGAAAAGGCTCAAAAAATGCGGCCGAGCCGCTGCGCGCGGGTGCTGGCGGCCTCGTGCTCTACCCCCACTTCCAGCACCGCGTGGTGCCGGGCTGGCTGGACAAGGGGCTGAAGTGGCGCCACAAGGCCACGTCCGCGCTTGACAACATGGTGGTGCTGTCACCCGACCCGGACTGGGTGCGCCGATTGCCCAACGCCAAGCTGCCCGACCGCAACGACTTCACCCACTACGGCACGGACAGCCGTGCCCGGGCCCAGGCGTGGCTGACGGCCACGCGCGCCAGCCAGCAGCTGGTGGACGAGTGGCGCGAATGGCTGGAGCGGCCGGACATGGGCGCGGTGCAGCCGCTGTAGGCCGCCAGGGCGGACGCGCCTCTGGGGCCCATTGGGTCTCCTGCGCTGGCCGCAGGATGCTCAGGTCGAAGCAGACCGGCGCGCTGCCTCCTGCACCGCCCGGGCAGCATGGCGTGCAGCGTGGTCCCGGGCCCAAGGCAGCACATCGGCCGCAGGCATGGGCCGGGCAATGCCATAACCTTGCGCGCGTTCGCAACCCAGCTCCAGCAGCTTGGCGCAGTGTTCGGCGGTTTCGACGCCTTCGGCCACCACATGGCGGTGGAACGCAGCCGCCAGCGCCACGATAGCTTTGACGAGGGTGAGGTCGTCGCCGTCCTCCAGGATGCCGCGCACGAAGGACTGGTCGATTTTGATCGTTTCGGCGGGCAGGCGCTTGAGGTAGGACAGGGACGAAAAGCCGGTGCCGAAGTCGTCCAGCGCAAAACGCACGCCCAGGGCCTGGCAGCTTTGCATCATGCGGCGCATGTACTGCATGTCTTCGAGCGCGGCGGATTCCAGGATCTCCAGCTCCAACCGCGAGGGAGACACCTCGGGGCAGGTGTGCAGGATGTCCTTGAGCCGCTGCACAAAGTTGGGCCGGTGAAAGTGGGGCGCTGCGATGTTGACGCTGACCTCCCAGCCCATGCCCGCATCGCTCCACACCCGCATCTGCGCCAGGGCCTGGCGCAGCACCCATTCGCCCAGCTCGACCTGCAGGTCCGTGTCCTCCACCAGCGGCAGCACGTGCTGGGGGCCCAGCAGCCCCTCCTGCGGGTGTTGCCAGCGCAGCAGGGCTTCGAGCCCGATGATCTCGCCCGTGCGCAGGTTGACCTTGGGCTGGTAGTGCAGCACCAGTTCGCCCGCGTGCAATGCGCGGGCCACCCGGGTCTGGCGGGTGTGCTGGGTCTGCACGGCGTGGTCGTGTTGCACGTCGAACACGTGCAGCTGGTTGCGCCCGAAGCTCTTGGCCTGGCACATGGCCTGGTCGGCATGGCGCAGCAGGGTGTCGGGGTTGGCGTCGTCTTGTGGAAACACGGCCACGCCAATGCTGACGGTGATGTTCACCAGGCGGTCGTCAATCGCATAGGGCGCGGCCAGTTGCTGCATCAGCACGGCCAGGCGCGCCTCGATGGCGGGCACATCGGGCTGTTCGCCCAGCAGCAGCACAAACTCGTCGCCGCCCATGCGGGCTACGGCTTCGTGGGCCGTGATGAACGCGCCCAGGCGCCGCGCCACTTCCTTGAGCAGACGGTCGCCCACGCGCTGGCCAAAGGTGTCGTTCACGGCCTGGAAGTGGTCCAAGTCCAGCATGCACACCGCCAGCAGCAGCTGCTTGTTGCGGGCCACAAACAGGGCGTGTGTAAGCTTTTCAGCGAGGGCCGCACGGTTGTACAGACCAGTGAGCGCGTCGTGGCGGGCGTGCCACGAGATCTGGTGGCGCAGGTTGCGTGTTTCGGTCACGTCGCGGAACACCAGCACGCAGCCCGCCGCGTGGCCGCTGCCTTCGCGGATGGCGGCTGCCGTGTACTCGATGGCATAGCGCTCGCCCGAGCGGTGGATCAGCACCTCGTAGGTGGCCTGCTGCAGCCCACCCGGCTGGGTGTCGCGTTCGGCGGCCGCGCTGGTGGTGCGGCTGGCGGGCTCTTCGTACAGACGGAACACGTCGTCCAGCTGCCGGCCCAGCGCCTGATCGGCCGTGAACCCGGTCATGAGCTGTGCGGCCTCGTTGATGGTCTCGATGCGTCCGCCCAGGTCGGTGGTGATGACCCCGTCGCCGATGGAGGCGAGTGTGACCTCGGCACGTTCCTTTTCAGCGCGCAGGGCTTCCTGGGCGCGCTTGCGCTCGGTCACGTCCACCAGCGTGCCGATGGTGCCAGCCAGTTCGCCGTTGGTGCTGGTGAAGGGCGCTTCGAAATAGGCCATGTCCAGCGGGGGCTGGTGGGGCGGGCGGATGCGGATCTCGTTGTCGTGCGCGCTGGCGATCCGGGCCGACCGTTCCGGGGCCAGTTCGGCCGGCAGGCTGGCCCCGGCAGCGCCGTCAGCACCTGGCTGTGACTGGAACAGGCGCTGCCATGCGCGGTTGGCGTCCAGGTAGGTACCGTCGGCATGGCGCACAAACACGGGCAGGGGCAGGGCATCGATCAGCTGGCGGGTGAAGTGCAGTTGCTCGCTTTGCTGGCGCTGCGTTTCATGCAAGGACAGCACCAGAGATTGCACCTTGCCCGCCATGTCGTTGAAGGTCTCGGCCATGGCGCGGGACTCCAGCGTGCCGGTGACTTCCATGCGGGTGCTCAGGTACCCCTGGCGAAACGCGTCGGTGGCCTGGGCCAGGCGCTGCAGCATGCGGGCATTGGCCCGCAGCAGCAGCGTCAGCAGAAAAAAGATGGTGAAGATGTTGAGTGCCGAGATGCGTGCCTGTACCAGCACGGTGGCCCACACCTGGTCCGCCAGGGGCTGCGGGTGGGCCGTCACCGTCAGTCGGCCCGATGTGCCGTCTGCCAGCGCGAGGCCGGACTGCTGCACAGGGGCGGAGAGGTCCAGCCAATCGGTAAACCATTTCGGAGCATTGGCGGGGTAGGGAAGGGCGGTGACCTCAATGGCGGGCTGGTCGGCGGCCTGCCATTTGATGGACGCCACTGCAGGCGCTGCCTGCGCCAACCCCTCGGTCAGGATACGGGTCACGGTGTCGGCATCGGGCGCGGCGGCCAGGCGCAGCTGCAAAGGGTCGCTGGCGCGCCGCAGTTCGGTAGAGCCTTGCTGCAGGGCTTCGTCGGTTTCTGCGGCCAGCAGGTAGTGGTAGCGCACCCCAGTGACCAGCAGGATGATCGCCACGATGGACACATACAGCCGGGGGTAGGTGCCCCGCAGAAGCCAGGTGGTGAGATTTCCGGTGCGCATTGACGGTGGTCCTCCCCCACAACCCCAGTGGTAATGAATGGTTAATTAATTGTTGACAGCGGCGAGTCTATCTTGTGAGAAGTTGTGAGCGCGGTTTTGCATCGCGCTACCGGCGCGGTGTTGCTGATGTGTGACGTTTTGTAAAACTGCGGAGCTGCCAGCATGCGCAATGCGCGCTTGACAAGTGCACGGGCACGCGCTGGCTCCCCACCATGGGCTGCCGCGCCCAGGTGCGCGGCGGTGGTACCGCGGGTGAGGTGGCTGGGTTCAGAGCGACTGGGCCAGCATGTCGCGGTATTCCTCGGGGGTGGCGATGCGCGGGTTGGTCTTGTGGCAGTGGTCGGCCATCGCACCCTTGATGATGTCGTCGAACATCGTCTCGTTCACGCCCATCGCGGCCAGGCCGGTGGGCAGGCCCAGGCGGGCGTTCATGTCGCGGATGGCTTCGGGAATATCGCCTGCGCTGGCCAGGCCCATGGCGTGGGCCATGCGTTCCAGGCGCTTTTCCTTCTGCACCGATTCCGCCTGCGCATTGAAGCGCACCACGGCGGGCAGGAACATGGCGTTGAGCGTGCCGTGGTGCAGGCGCGGGTTCACGCCGCCCAGGCTGTGGCTGAGCGAGTGCACGGCGCCCAGGCCCTTCTGGAAGGCCATGGCGCCCTGCATGCTGGCGCTCATCATGTGCAGGCGTGCATCGCGGTCGCTGCCGTTTTTGGTGGCCTGCTCGATGTTCGCCCAGCCGCGCGTGAGGCCGTCCAGCGCAATGCCGTCAGCGGGCGGGTTGAACGCGGCGGACATGAAGGTTTCCATGCAGTGCGCAATCGCGTCCATGCCCGTGGCTGCTGTGAGCATGGGGGGCAGGCCGAGGGTGAGTTCGGGGTCGCAGATGGCGGTCTTGGGCACCAGGTTCCATSAGTGGAAGCCGAGCTTGCGGTGGTCGTCCACGATGATGATCGCGCCGCGCGCCACCTCGCTGCCCGTGCCGCTGGTGGTGGGCACGGCGATCAGCGGCGCGGCGCGGTCGGTGATGCGCGGCGAGCCGCCTTCGATGGTGGCGTAGTGCGTCAGCGGCCCCTCGTGCGTGGCCGCAATCGCGATGCCCTTGGCGCAGTCGATGGCGGAGCCCCCGCCCACGGCGATCAGCCCGTCGCAGCCCTGGGCCTTGTACATRTCCACGGCGGCGCGCACGGCGGCCTCCGTGGGGTTGGAGGGGGTCTGATCAAACACGGCCACCGTCATGCCGGGCAGCGCGTCCAACGCCTTTTGCAGCACGCCGGCGGCCTTCACACCGGGGTCCGTCACGATCAGAGGGCGGGTGATGCCCACGCGCTCGCATTCCTGCTTCAGCAGCTGGACGGCGCCGAATTCAAACTGGATCTGGGTGACGTAGTAGATGAAAGCCATGGTGCAACAAGGTGTGTGAATGGGAGTGCCAGCGATTACGATAGCTCGCCAGCCTTTGAAAAGGTTCTGAGCCCACTTTATAAGGAGGAGACAGCCTTGAAAACGAAGCAAACCCTGATGGCGGCCCTGGTGGCCGTCGCATCTGTGACAAGCGCCCAGGCCCAGTGCCTCACGGACGCGCAGGCCGCCGACCTGGTGGCCAACTATGTGGCCAAGACCCCGGCGACCAACCCCGAGAACCTTTCGGACGCCGACGGCGCCTGCACACGCGGCAAGGTCAACGTCTTGCTGGCCCAGCGCATGGGCAAGGTGATTGGCTACAAGGCGGGCTTGACCAACCCCGCCGTGCAAAAGCGCTTCAACACCGACAAGCCCGTGTGGGGCAAGCTCTACGAGGGCATGGTGCTGCCCAGTGGCGCCACGGTGGATGCAGCCTTCGGTGCCCGCCCCCTGTACGAGGCCGACATGCTGGTGCGCGTGAAAAGCGCCGCCATCAACCAGGCCAAGACCCCCATGGACGTGCTGGACGCCGTGGACCAGATCATTCCCTTTATCGAGCTGCCCGACCTGATGGTGCAGGCGCCGCCCAAGCTCAACGGCGCGGGCGTGACCGCCATCAACGTGGGCGCGCGCCTGGGCGTGGTGGGTGCCCCGATTGCCGTGCCGGCGTACCGGGGCGAGCGTTTTGCCATGCTCCAGGCCCTGGCCGACATGAACGTGTCGCTGACCGATGGCGCGGGTGCGCGCCTGGGTGGCGGCAAAGGCAGCGACATCCTGGACCACCCGCTCAACGCTGTGGTGTGGCTGGCCGGTGCGCTCGCACAAGAAGGCCTGGCCATGCAGCCGGGCGACCTGATCAGCCTGGGCTCGTTCTCTGCATTGCTGCCGCCCAAGGCCGGTTTGTCGGTGACGGCCACCTACGACGGCTTGCCCGGCGCAGCACCCGTGCGACTGAGCTTCAAGTAACCCACCCCTGATCGGCCCGCCACCTTGCGGGCCGTTGTCTTTTCTGCCGAGACCCCGACCGTTGACCGAACTGCACATCCACCACACCCGCCTGACCCCCCAGATGCGCAGCGTGCTCGAACGCATGGCCCGCGCCGGGCATCCGCCGCTGCACACACGCACGCCGCAGGAGGCACGCATCGCCTACCAGGCAGGCGCCGACGTGCTGGAAGTTCCCAAAGCCGCGCTGGCGCGGGTGGAAGACCTGCAGATCCCCACCCGCGACGGTGCCATGCTGCCCGCACGGCTGTACGCGCCCAGCACCGACAAGGGCTTGCCCGTGCTGCTGTACACGCACGGCGGCGGCTTCACCATCGGCAACATCGCCACGCACGACATCCTGTGCCGCGAGCTGGCGCGTCTGGCCGGTTGCATGGTGGTGTCGCTGGACTACCGGCTGGCGCCGGAGCACCGCTTTCCCACGGCCAGCAACGATGCGTGGGATGCGCTGCAGTGGTTGGCTGCCAACGCCGAGCGCCTGGGTGCCGACCCGCAGCGCTTGGCCGTGGGGGGCGACAGCGCGGGGGGCACGCTGGCCGCTGTCAACGCCATTCTGGCGCGCGATGCGGGCCTGCCGCTGGCGCTGCAGCTGTTGATCTACCCCGGCTGCGCCGCGCACCAGGACACGCCTTCACACGCCACCTTTGCACGCGGCCTGGTGCTGGAGGAACCCGCCATCAGCTGGTTCTTTGGCCATTACGTGACCACCCGCGAGGAGCGCGAAGACTGGCGTTTTGCGCCGCTGCTGGCGCCGGACGTGGAGGGCGTGGCACCCGCGTGGATCGGCCTGGCCGAATGCGACCCGCTGGTGGACGAAGGCGTTGACTATGCCGACAAGCTGCGCCTGGCGGGCGTGCCCGTGGACCTGGACATCTACCGGGGCGTGACCCACGAATTCATCAAGATGGGCCGCGCCATCCCCGAAGCGCGCAAGGCCCATGCCGACGCAGCCCGCGCGCTGCGGCTGGCTTTTCACCTGGAGTAAACGAACCCATGCAACGCAGTGATTTCCGTTGTTTCCACCGCCTGCGCGTGCGCTGGGCCGAGGTGGACATGCAAAAGATCGTGTTCAAYGCGCACTACCTCATGTACGTGGAYACCGCCATKTCCGASTACTGGCGCGCGCTGGCGCTGCCKTACGAGGCGAGCATGCTGGCGCTGGGCGGCGAGATGTATGTGAAGAAGGCGACGGTGGAGTACCACGCCTCGGCGCGGCTCGACGACACGCTGGACGTGGGCCTGAAGTGCGGGCGCATCGGCAATTCGTCGTGCCTGTTCACTGCGGGTATCTTTTGTGGCGACCGGCTGCTGATTTCTGCCGAGCTGGTCTATGTGTTTGCCGACCCAGCCACGCAGACCTCGCGCCCTGTGCCGCCCGCACTGCGCGCGATTTTTGAAGGTTTTGAAGCGGGCGCTGAGATGGCCGAGGTGCGCACTGGCGATTGGAACACCCTGGGTCGCGATGCAGGCCGCGTACGCACCGATGTGTTTGTGCATGAGCAGGGCATTCCGGCCGAGGTCGAGGCCGATAGGCACGACATCTCGGCGCGCCACGCCGTGCTGTACAACCGGCTGGGCATGCCCGTCGCTGCGGGCCGCCTGCTGCAGCACGCACCCGGCGTGGGCCGCATCGGCCGCATGGCGGTGGATCGGTCGGTACGCGGTGCGCAGTGGGGCCGCCAATTGCTGGATGCGCTGGTGGACGCGGCGCGTGCCCGGGGCGATGCCGAAGTGCAATTGCACGCCCAGCGAAGCGCCGAGGGCTTTTACCGCCGCGCGGGGTTCACGGTGGTGGGCGAGCCGTACGAAGAGGCGGGCATTGCGCACATCGCCATGGCCCGCAAGCTCTGATGGTTTGCTATTAAAAGGGGAGCTGCTCGGGCATGTTGGACTAGCGCCTGTGCCCGATTTGGCTCAAATATCGTCCAGCAGCGGGTAGGGCAGGGGCAGCAGCGACAGCGCCACGCCGCCTTCTGCGCCCACTTGCAGCGAGCCCTCTTGGGCAGCGCTGATCTGCAGCGACACGATGGTGTCAAACCCGCCGCCCGGCGCGGCGGCCACCTGCACCACGGTGCCGCAGGGCTGCTCCAGGTCGCTGGTGCTGAACACCTCGGCGCCCACCGCCACCTCGGCTGCTGCATGGGCAATGTAGGCGCGGCGCTTGAGCGTGCCWCGGAACTGGCTGCGCGCCACSAYTTCCTGGCCSGGGTAGCAGCCCTTCTTGAAGTTCACGCCGCCCACCGATTCGTAGTTGAGCATCTGGGGCACAAAGGCTTCGACCACCGGCGTGGTCAGCGTGGCGACACCGCTGATGACTTCGCTCCAGAGCCACAGCGTGGCCTCCAGCGCAGGGCCGGCGGGCGCGGGCTCTGTGGCGGGGGCTACCCAGAGGGCGCGCGGAGTGCCGTCGGCGGGGTACAGGTGCACCACGGTGGCGGCACCCGCATCGGCCTTGGTCCAGGCGGGCTGGGCGCTGCCAGCTACGGAGTTGATAGCGTCTCCGGCAACGCCATAAAGGGAGATGTCACCGGTGGCATCCGTCAGCTTGGCCTTGGCACGCAGCACAAACATCGACAGGCGCTTGAGCGTGGCAGGCAGCAGGTCGCGGCTGCAGACCAGCAGCACCTCGCTGGCGCTGCGCTTGAAGCCGATGAAGCTGGCCTGCATGCGGCCCTTGGCCGACAAGAAGGCCGCAAGGCGGGCCTGGTCCATGCCCAGCAGGGCGAAATCCTGGGTGAGCTGGCCGTGCAGAAACTTGGCGGCGTCTTCGCCTTCCACGCGAATCACGCCGAGGTGGGATAAGGGGGCTATGCCATTCAAGGGGTAGGTCATCGCTGAATTATGATGCCCTGATTCATACATATTGGTAGCAGGGTTGTGCGACGTTTACTGGCTTTGATCGTGTTGGTGGGGATCGCACTGGGCGGCGCTGCGTATTGGTGGCTGCACCAGCCGCTGGACCTGGGCCCCGAGCCGCTGGAGCTGGCCATCGAGCCCGGCACCACGCCGCGCGGCGTGGCCCGCGATGTGGTGGCGGCCGGGGTGAAGACGGACGCGCGCCTGCTCTACGCCTGGTTCCGTGTCTCGGGGCAAGACCGCGCCATCAAGGCGGGCAACTACGAAATCCCGCCCGGCACCACGCCCATCAGCCTGCTGCAAAAGCTGGCCCGGGGCGAAGAGGCCTTGCGCGCACTCACCTTGGTTGAAGGCTGGAACTGGCGCCAGGTGCGCCAAGCGCTGGCCAAGGAAGAGCAGATCAAACACGATGCTGCCGCCTTGACCGACGAGGCGCTGATGGCCCAGCTGGGCCGCCCCGGCGTGGCGCCCGAGGGGCGGTTCTTCCCGGACACCTACACCTACGCCAAAGGCTCCAGCGACATCGCCTTGCTGCGCCGGGCGATGCACGCCATGGACCGCCATCTGGAGGCTGCCTGGGCCCAGCGCGCGGCCGACACCCCGCTCAGGTCGGCGGACGAGGCGCTGACGCTGGCCAGCATTGTCGAAAAGGAAACTGGCAAGGCCAGCGACCGGGGCCAGATTGCAGGCGTGTTCGTCAACCGCCTGCGGGTGGGCATGCTGCTGCAGACCGACCCCACGGTGATCTATGGCCTGGGCGAAAAGTTTGACGGCAACCTGCGCAAGCGCGACCTGCAGACCGACACCCCCTGGAACACCTACACCCGCCCCGGCTTGCCGCCCACTCCCATCGCCATGCCCGGCAAGGCCTCGCTGCTGGCCGCCGTGCAGCCGCAGGCCACGCGCGCGCTCTACTTTGTGGCCAAGGGCGACGGCACCAGCCATTTCAGTGCCTCGCTGGAGGAGCACAACCGCGCCGTCAACCGCTACCAGCGCGGGCAGCAGTAAACAGTTTCTTGAACCAAGGCGCCCATGTCACGACCCGGTCTGTTCATCACGTTTGAAGGCATCGACGGTGCGGGCAAGTCCTCGCACATCGAAGGCCTGGCCGCGGCCTTCCGCACCCAGGGCCGTACTGTCACCGTGAGCCGCGAGCCCGGCGGCACGCCGCTGGCCGAAAAGCTGCGTGAGATGGTCCTGAACGACCCGATGGATGCGCTCACCGAGTCCTTGCTGATCTTTGCGGCCCGCCGCGACCATCTGCGCAACGTGATCGAGCCCGCGCTGGCCCGTGGCAACGTAGTGCTGTGCGACCGGTTCACCGACGCCACCTTTGCCTATCAGGGCGCGGGRCGGGGCTTCGATCTGGGTGTGCTATCAACTTTGGAGCGCCTGGCGCAAACCGGACTGGCGCCTGAGGCCAGTTTGATGCGTGAACCCGATCTGACGGTGTGGTTTGACCTGGCGCCCGAGGTGGCGGCCGAGCGGCTGGCCGGTGCGCGTGTGCCTGACCGCTTCGAGGCTCAACCGGTCGAGTTCTTCCGCCGCGTCGCACAGGGCTATGCAGACCGCGCAGCCGCTGCACCGCAGCGGTTTGCGCGCCTGGATGCGGCGCAGGACCGCCACCGCGTGTGGCAGCAGCTCACCAGCGTGTTTGTGCGCAAGGGCTGGCTGGCCATCATGGTGGCTACGCAGGGAGGGGCGCAATGAGCGAGACCGCCGTGGCCCTGGCGCCCTGGATCGCTGCACAGCGCACCAGCCTGCTGGCCCAGCGCGGCCACGCGTGGCTGTTGCAGGGGCCGTCGGGTCTGGGGCAATACACACTGGGGCTGGAAATGGTGCGCGCATGGCTGTGCGATGCGCCGACAGAGCAGGGAGCCTGCGGCCGCTGCGGCAGCTGTCACGCCATCGASGTGCGCACCCATGCCGACCTGTGCGTGCTGATGCCCGAGGTGCAGATGATGGCGCTGGGCTGGCCCCTGTCGGAAAAGGCSCAGGCCGACATYGACGACAARAAGCGCAAGCCCAGCCGCGAGATCCGCGTSGAGGCCATGCGCGATGCGGTGGAGTTTTCGCAGCGCACCTCGGCGCGTGGCAAAGGCAAGGCCGTGCTGGTTTACCCCGCCGAGCAGATGAACCATGTCACGGCCAACGCGCTGCTCAAGACGCTGGAAGAACCGCCGGGCGACGTGCGTTTTGTGCTGGCCAGCGAGGCAGCGCACCAACTGCTGCCCACCATCCGCAGCCGCTGCCTGGGCCACACCATGGTCTGGCCTGTGGAGGCCGACAGCCTGGCCTGGTTGCAGGCCCAGGGCGTGGCCCGGGATGCGGCAGCGTCGTTTCTGCGCGCGGCAGGCGGGCGGCCCGAGGACGCCATGGCCCTGGCCCAGTCGGGTCGCAGCCCGCAGGCCTGGTCCGCCTTGCCGCAGGCGGTGGCGCGGGGGGATGTGACGGCGCTGGGCGACTGGGCTCCGGCCCAGGTGATCGACGCGCTGCAAAAGCTCTGCCACGACCTGCTGGCCGCCAGCGTGGGCGCCGCACCACGCTACTTTGCGCCGGCTGACCTGCCCAAGACGCCGCCGCTGGGCGCGCTCACACGCTGGTCGCGCGCGCTGTCCAAGGCCGCGCGCACGGCAGACCACCCGTTCAATGGCGGGCTCATGCTGGAGGCGCTTGTCGCCCAGGCGCGAAACACCCTACACTCCAGACACTAAGCCGCACACCCACCCATGAGCAGTCCATCCACCGCGCCCCGTCCCAGCGTCATGCAGCTGGCCATCAAGGAAAAGGCCGCGCTCTACGCCGCCTACATTCCTTTTTTTGCCGAAGGGGGCATCTTTGTGCCCACCCAGCGCGACTACAAGCTGGGCGACGATGTGTATGTGCTGCTGACCCTGCCCGACGACACCCAGCGCTACCCCGTGGCAGGCCGCGTGGCCTGGGTGACACCGGCCCGTGCTGCAGGCAACCGCACCCAGGGCGTGGGCATCCAGTTCCCCAAGGACGAAAAATCCCGCCAGCTCAAGGCCAAGATCGAGGAATTGCTGGGAACTGCGCTGGGCTCCGACCGTCCTACCCAGACGATCTGACCGCGCCACCGCCGCCCCCGTGCCGACCCGCGCTGGCTGGTCGGCTTTTTTGTTTTTCATCACATGTTCACTGATTCGCACTGCCACCTCAACTTCCCGGAACTGGTCAGCCAGCTGCCCGCCATCCGCCAGGCCATGGCCGAGGCGCAGGTCACCCGGGCCCTGTGCATTTGCACCACCATGGAAGAGTTCGAGGGCGTGCACGCCCTGGCCCTGGCCCATGACAACTTTTGGAGCACGGTGGGCGTGCACCCCGACAACGAGGGCGTGACGGAGCCCAGCGTGCAGGATCTGCTGGACCGCGCGGCGCTGCCCCGCGTGGTGGCGATTGGCGAGACCGGCCTGGACTACTACGGCATGGAAGATCGCAAGGGCGGGCGCAGCATTGCCGACCTGGAGTGGCAGCGYGASCGYTTCCGCACCCACATCCGCGCGGYGCGCGCCTGTGGCAAGCCCCTCATCATCCACACGCGCAGTGCCTCCGACGACACGCTGGCCATCCTGCAGGAAGAGGGCGAGGATGGCGCAGGCAATCTGGCGGGTGGCGTTTTCCACTGCTTTACCGAATCGATGCAGGTTGCGCGGGCCGCGCTGGATCGGGGTTACTACATCTCGTTCTCGGGCATCGTCACCTTCAAGAGCGCGCAGGAGCTGCGCGACGTGGTGGCCTTTGTGCCGCTGGACCGCATGCTCATCGAGACCGACAGCCCCTACCTGGCCCCGGTGCCCTACCGTGGCAAGACCAACAATCCGTCGTATGTGCCCCATGTGGCCCGGCAGGTGGCCGAGACCAAGGGCCTCACGCTGGAGGTGGTGGCTGAGGCCACCAGCCGCAATTTCGACCGCTTGTTCCCTGAGGTGATGGCATGAGCCTGCAACGACGTTCTGCTTTGGCCGCCGTGGCGTTGGGCCTAGTGTCTGTCCGGGCCTGGGCCGGTGCCTATGAAGACTTTTTTGTGGCCGTCCTGCGCGATGACGGTGATGCAATCACTGCGCTGCTGCGCCGGGGGTTTGATCCGAATACCCGTGATCCCAAGGGGCAGGTGGCGCTCACGATTGCCCTGCAAAACGGCGCGAACAAGGCCGTTGCCGCGTTGCTGGCATCCCGTCGGCTGAATGTGGAGGCTCGCAATGCCAAGGACGAAAGCCCGTTGATGATGGCTGCCATCAAGGGCAACGTGGAGGCCGTCAAGGCGCTCATCGCGCGCGATGCCGATGTCAACAAGACGGGCTGGACCCCGCTGCACTACGCCGCGTCGGCAGGTTCGCCGCAGCATGCGGTGATCATTTCATTGCTGCTCGAAAACCACGCCTACATCGATGCAGCATCGCCCAACGGCACCACGCCGCTGATGATGGCGGCGCATTACGGCTCTACCGAGGCCGTGCAATTGCTGCTGGACGAAGGGGCCGACCCTACGCTCAAGAACCAGCTGGGCTTGACCGCCGCTGATTTCGCCTTGCGCGTGAGCCGTACCGAGTCTGCGGAGAGAATCGCTGCCGCCATTCGGAAGCGCCAGCCCAACCGGGGCAGATGGTAGCCAAGGCAAACGCCTGCAGCCCATAGCGGGCTGCTGCAGAGTGGGCCCTGGGCAATATTTAGAGATCAGCGAAGGCCAGCACCAGTCGTGCCGCGCCTGCTTACTCAGCGATGGTCCCCGAGCCCGATGCAGCGCGTGTCTGCAGCCGCGCATACAGCCCACCCTGCGCCATCAGCTCGCTGTGGGTGCCTTGCTCGGCGATGCGCCCGCGCTCCATCACCACGACGCGGTCGGCATGCTCGATGGTGGACAGCCGGTGTGCAATGACCAGGGTCGTGCGGCCCTGCATCAGGCGCTGTAGGGCCTCTTGCACCAGGCGTTCCGATTCGGTGTCCAGGGCAGACGTCGCTTCGTCCAGGATGAGGATGGGGGCGTCCTTGTACAGGGCCCGCGCAATGGCCAGCCGCTGACGCTGCCCACCTGACAACTGCGTGGCGTTGTGTCCCACCACCGTGTGGATACCCTGCGGGAGACCTGCTACGTGTTCTGCCAGGTTGGCGGCAGCCAGGCATTCCCGCACCCGGGTTTCGTTCACGGCCTGGCCCAGCGCCACATTGGTGGCAATAGTGTCATTGAACATCACCACATCCTGGCTCACCATGGCAAATTGCGACCGGAGGGAGGGCAGGTCCCAATCCGGCAAGGCATGCCCGTCGACCGCGATGGTGCCCGCCGAAGGCATGACAAAACGCGGGAGCAGGTTGACCAGCGTGGTCTTGCCGGCGCCAGAGGGCCCCACCAGTGCCACGATCTCGCCCGGGGCCACCTGCAGGTTGACCCCGTCCAGGGCGGGGGCGTGGTCGGCGCCAAACGATACAGTGACATTGCTCAGCGTGAGTGCGCCTTGCACGCGGTCCTTGCGGTAGGTGCCACCAGTTTCTGCACCCGTGTCGCCCAGCAGCCCAAGGCCGCGTTCCAAAGCTGCTACACCGCGGGTCACGGGGCTGGCCACATCAGCCAGGCGSCGGATSGGCGCGATCAGCATCAGCATGGCCGTAATAAAGGACACAAACCCGCCCACGGTCACGTCCTTCGTATCGACCGCACCCCGGCTCTGCCAGAGCGCAATGCAGATCACCACCGACAGCGCAGCGGCGGCCAGCAACTGGGTCAGCGGTGTCATGGCTGCGGAGGCGATGGTGGACTTGATGGCCAGGCGTCGCAGGCTGCGGCTCAGGTCGGCAAAACGCTGCGCCTGCCCGCCTTGCGCGCCATGCAGGCGCACCATACGATGCGCCAGCACGTTTTCTTCGACCACATAGGCCAGCTCATCCGTGGCCTGCTGGCTGCTCTTGGTCAGGTGGTACAGCCGCCGCGACAGGGTCTTCATGATCCAGGCGACCCCCGGAACGACGACGGCAACAATCAGTGTGAGCTGCCAGTTGAGGTACAGCAAATAGACCAGCAGCGCSACCAGCGTGAAGCCRTCGCGCGASAGSCCGAGCAGGGCCTGCACCAGCARCRTGGMRCCGGTCTGCACYTCRTASACCACGGTGTTGGARAGSGCGCTGGCCGACTGGCGCGCAAACAATCCCATTTCTGCGGCCAGAACACGATCAAACAGCGCCTGGCGCAGTGTCAGCATGCCTTCATTGGCGATGCGCGCCAGTGCATATTGACCCACAAACTGGGCAACGCCGCGGACGAAGAAAACCCCCAGAATTGCCAGGGGCACCATCCACAGTTGCAAGGTGCCTTGAGTAAAGCCCTTGTCCAGCAGCGGCTGCAGCAGGGCAGGGATCAGGGGTTCGGTGATTGCGCCCACCAAGGTTGCAACAATGGCCAGACTCCAGGCCATTCGCTGGTCGCCAAAGTACACCGACAGCCGCTTCAGGCGCGCCATCAAGGTTGTGGGGGGAGTAGGGGCTGAGGCAGGCTTGGTGCCCGTGTCGGTGGCTTGCATGTCGCCCGGATTCTACGTTTGTGCCATGCGCAGCCTGTCCGGCACGGTGCGTCGCGCACAGTTTGTCACAGGGGGCTCGCCGCTGTGTGTAACATTCGGGTTTGCCCTTTCGGCACTTGTTCGGCCACTGCTGGATACCAATGACCACAGATCGAATCTCCCAACACCCATCTTCCGCAGCTCCGCTGCTTCCCCTGCGCCGCCAGTTGCTGGCCGCACTCATCGCCTCACCATCCATTCCAGCGCTTGCTCAGTTCCGTGTGGAAGTCACCGGCGTTGGGCTGACCCAATTGCCCATCGCCATCGCTCCGTTTCGGGGCGAGGCGCAATCGCCCCAAAAAATTGCGGCCATCGTCCAGGCCGATCTGGAGCGAAGCGGGCAGTTCCGCGCCATTGACGCCTCCGGCGCAGCGCTGGACGAAACCGCGCGGCCAGACGTCGCACTGTGGCGCCAGAAAAGTGCGGATTCACTGGCCACTGGCAGCGTCACGCGTTTGGCTGATGGGCGTTTTGATGTGCGGTTTCGTTTGTGGGATGTGGTCAAGGGCCAAGACCTGGGCGGACAGAGTTTTGTGGTCACGCAGGGTGACCTGCGCCTGGTGTCGCACCGCATTGCCGACTTCATCTACGAAAAGCTCACGGGTGAGCGCGGTATCTTCTCGACGCGCATTGCCTATGTGACCAAAACCGGCCCCCGTTACAGCCTTTGGGTTGCGGATGCCGACGGCGAGAACGCCCAGTCCGCACTGTCCAGCCCCGAGCCCATCATCTCGCCTGCATGGTCGCCCAACGGGGGGCAACTGGCCTATGTGTCGTTCGAGTCGCGCAAGCCAGTTGTTTATGTGCACGATGTAGCCACAGGTCGCAGGCGCCTGATCGCGAACTTCCGTGGCTCCAACAGTGCGCCAGCCTGGGCGCCGGATGGCCGTACGCTGGCGGTCACGTTAAGCCGCGATGGCGGTTCGCAGCTGTACACCATTGATGCC
>NZ_JBGFFF010000059.1:0-27736 GCF_056175785.1 Acidovorax sp. LjRoot204 | reverse complement strand
CTTGTATTCTATACCGGTTTTTAACCACCAAGAAGACAAAACCAAACTTTCTTCGCCAACCTTCCGGGCCATCTGCCGCAGCACCTAAGCGCCACCACAAACCACCCCATCGACCCCATCGACCCCAACACTTTTGCGCTCAGGTCTCAGTAGCGAAGCCCTCRACTATAGCACGGTTTACAACAGGCAGCAGGGTAAACCCAGGGATTGATCTAACAGTCCCTGTACACGAGACAAACCCCTCAACCACCAACGGCCGCAACCGCAGACTCCAAAGCGTCTACAAATAGGAAGGCCACATCGCAGCCTGTCTGATCAAAGATTTCCTGGAAGCAGGTCGGGCTGGTGACATTGATCTCTGTGACGCAGTCGCCGATCACGTCTACACCAGCCARCAGCAAGCCACGCGACTGCAGCACCGGGCCCAGCGCTTCGCCAATCTCATGATCCCGCGCAGACAGAGGGCGCGCCACGCCCTTGCCGCCAGCGGCCAGATTGCCGCGCACTTCGCTGCCCTGGGGAATACGCGCCAGGCAGAACGGCACAGGCTTGCCGCCGATGATGAGGACCCGCTTGTCGCCATCAACGATCTCGGGCAAAAACTTTTGCACCATCACGCTTTGCGCGCCGTGGCGGTTGAGGGTTTCGGTGATGCTGCCCAGGTTGAGGCCGTCTGGGCCCACACGGAAGATGCCCATCCCACCCATGCCATCCAGAGGCTTGAGGATGATGTCCTGGTGCTCCGCATGAAAGCGGCGAATGTCTTCCGCATCCCGGGTGACCAGCGTCGGTCCGATGAACTGTGGAAACTCCATGATGGCCAGCTTTTCCGGATGGTCCCGCAGAGCGCTGGGTTTGTTGAACACCCGGGCGCCATCGCGCTCCGCCTGCTCCAGCAGGTGGGTGGCGTAAAAGTACTCGCTGTCGAAGGGCGGGTCCTTGCGCATGAGTACAGCATCAAAATCAGCCAACGCTGCGCTGCGCTGCGGCTGGGCCTCGTACCAATGGGTGGCATCCCCCGTGAGGCGAACGTCCTGCACCCGTGCGGTGACCTTGCTGCCGCGCTGCCAGGTGATGTGCTGCGGTTCGCAGACCGTGAGGGTATGACCACGCCGCTGTGCCTCGCGCATCATGGCGAAGGTGGTGTCCTTGTAGATCTTGAAGCTTTGCAGCGGGTCGGCGATGAAGAGCAGTTTCATGGTGTCGGGTCAAGAAATGGAGGAGGCCAGGGGCCCAGGCAGCCAAGGCGACTTACGCGCCGCTGGCCTGCGAACGCCTGTACTGTTGCACAAATAGCGCAATGCTGCCGGCCACCACGCCCCAGAAGGCCGAGCCCACCCCAACGATGACCACACCGCTGAGGGTGACGAGAAAGGTAATGAGTGCCGCCTCGCGGTGCGACTCGTCCCGCAGCGCCGCCGCCAGGCCGTTGCCAATGGTGCCCAGAAGCGCCAAACCCGCAATGGCCACCACCAGCTCTTTGGGAAAGGCGGTAAGCAGCCCGGTGATGACTGCGCCAAACAGACCGATCGCCACATAGATGGCGCCACATGCCACCGCGGCCGTGTAGCGCCGGCGGCGATCGGCGTGCGCCTCAGGGCCCATGCACATCGCGGCGGTGATGGCGCTGAAGTTGAGCGCAAACGCCCCGAAAGGCGCCAGCACCAGGGTGGCCAGACCCGTGAGCGTGATGAGCCGGGAGATGGGCAAGTTGTAGCCCGACGCCCGGATCACCGCCACCCCGGGCAGGTTCTGCGACGCCATGGTGACCACAAACAAAGGAATCGCCAGGCTGACGGCAGCCGCTACGCTGAACTGGGGCGCCGTGAAAACCGGCAGGGCCAGCTCCAGCTGCACCGCCGACCAGGCCATCTGCCCCTGGGTGGCCACGAACACCACCGCTACGGCGAGGGTGATGACCACCGCATACCGGGCAGCCAAACGGCGGCTCACCAGATACACCATCAACATCAGCAGCACCAAGGGCAATGCGGTCTGGGCTGCCGCAAACGCCTGCAGGCCAAAGCGGGCCAGCACGCCGGCCAGCAGGGCAGCGGCGATTTCCATGGGGATGCGGTTCATCACGCGCTCGAACCAGCCGGTGACGCCCGCCAGGGTGATGAGCAACGCGCTGATCATGAAGGCTCCGATGGCCTCGCCCATGCTGAAACCGCCCGCCAACCCCGCAGTGGCCAGCACGGCGGCGCCCGGTGTGGACCAAGCCACCATGACGGGCTGGCGCAAGATCAGCGAGGGCACCAGCGAACACAGTCCCATGCCCAGACCCAGCGCCCACATCCAGGACGTGATCTGCGCGGGTGTGGCCCCAAATGCCAGGGCGGCCTGGAAGACGATGGCCACCGAGCTGGTAAAGCCCACCAGCACCGCCACGAAACCCGCCACCGCCGTGGAAAGGCTCAGGTCTTTGAAAAATTGCATGGGCGCGATTCTGGCACCGCGCGCGCCTGGCGCTCAGGCAGGCCGTCAGCCCACTCCAGCAGCTACAGTATTAATAGCATCTCAGACAATGAGCACTAGCGCTACAAGGCAAAAACGGCGTAAAACCAGCCCGAGGCTCCGTCCCAGGCCAGGGGGAGCCCCCTCAGCCCGTCAGATCTCGATCTTGGAGCCCAGCTCGACCACCGCGTTGTTGGGCAGGTGCAGAAAGTCGGCCGCGCCACTGGCGTTGTGGTGCATTTGGGCAAACAGCTTTTCGCGCCAAGGCGCCATGCCGCTGCCGATGGTGGGAATGACGGTGTCCCGCGACAGGAAATAGCTGGTGGTCATCGACTCCAACTCGCAGCCACGCCCACGCAGCAGCTCCAGCGCGCGGGGCAGATCGGGGTCGTTCTTGAAACCGTAATGCACCACCACCTGCCAGCAGTCGTGCCCCAGCGATTCGACTTGCAGCCGCTTGTCCAGACCAATCCAGGGCGTCTCGTGGTTGTGCACGGTGACAAACAGGTTTTGCTGGTGCAGCACCTTGTTGTGCTTGAGGTTGTGCAGCAGGGCATTGGGCACCGCGCCGGTTTCGGCCGTCAGGAAGACGGCTGTGCCATCCACCCGCGTGGGCGGGCTGATGAAGATCGACTCAAGGAAGTCCTTGAGGTCGATGGCATCGGCACGCAGCTTGTCATTGAGCAGGCGGCGCCCTTCCTTCCAGGTCATCATGAGCGAGAACACGATGCCGCCGATCATCAGCGGGAACCAGCCACCCTGGAACAGCTTGAGCAGGTTGGAGGCGAAGAACGCCAGGTCCACCACAAAGAAGCAGCCCGTGGCCGCAACGCACAGCGCCAGCGGATACCGCCAGCCGTAGCGGATCACGAAGAAGGTCAGCGTGGTGGTGATCAGCATGTCCAGCGTCACCGCGATGCCGTAGGCGGCTGCCAGATTGCTCGACGAGCGGAACATSACCACCGCCAGCACGATGGCCACGAACAGCCCCCAGTTGACCAGCGGMATGTAGATCTGSCCCGYSKYGCGCACGCTSGTGTGCTSGATGTTCAGGCGCGGCAGGTAGCCCAGCTGGATGACCTGCTTGGTCACGCTGAATGCGCCGGTGATCAACGCCTGCGAGGCAATCACGGTGGCCATGGTGGCCAGGATCACCAAAGGCACCAGCGCCCAGTCGGGGGCCATCAGATAGAACGGGTTCTTSACGGCCTCGGGSTYMGCCAGCAGCAGCGCGCCCTGGCCRAARTARTTGAGSGTGAGCGCCGGCATGGCCACACCAAACCAGGCCAYGCGGATCGGSCGCTTGCCGAAGTGGCCCAGGTCGGCATACAAGGCCTCGGCGCCCGTCACGCACAGCACCACCGCGCCCAGAATGATGAAACTGGTGCCCGGGTTGGCCCACATGAAGCCCAACGCATGGTGCGGACTCAGCGCCCACAAGATCTCCGGATGCCCCACGATGTGCGACACGCCCAGCAGCGCGATGGTGACAAACCACACCAGCGTGATGGGACCAAAAAACTTGCCGATGCCGCCCGTGCCGCGCTTTTGCACGGCAAACAGGCAAAACAGCACCACCAGCGTGATCGGTATCACGTAGTGCTTGAAGTGATCCGACACCACTTCCAGCCCCTCSACCGCCGAMAGCACCGAGATGGCCGGSGTGATGACGCCRTCGCCRTARAASAGCGAGGTGCCRAARATGCCCACSRSCAGCARCACGYKGCGCAGCYKGGGCTTGTCKKYSACCGCSYGSGAGGCCAGSGCCAGCATGGCGAYSAGGCCSCCCTCRCCKTSGTTGTCGGCGCGCAGCACCAGCACCACGTACTTCAGGGAGACGATGACCGTGAGGGTCCAGAAAAAGATGGAGAGGATGCCGTAGATGTTTGCGGGCGTGAACGGCACATGGCCGGACCCGAACACCTCCTTGACGGCATACAGCACGCTGGTGCCGATATCGCCATACACAACACCGATGGCGCCCAGCGTGAGCGCTGCGAGCGATGACTTGGAGCTTTGCACTGACCACCCCCGCGCACTGGGCCTGACGGGGTTCCGTTACTTTTGGGAACGCTATTGTGCGCCTGAGCCAGATCAAGCGATTGGAGGCGAAACCCCATGTTGCGACGCAGCAACTTGCCCTTGGCAACCGGGCGCGGGCGTGGCATGCGGGACCACCGCACTCCCCCGCAGGCCCGCTGTGCAGCGTCGCCGAGAGGGCGCAGACGCTGAAACCCGGTATCCCCAAGACCCGCAAGGGGCCCCAAAGACTCTGGTTTTCAGTCGTACACCTCGGCGTCGGGGTTGGTGGCCTCCAGCTCGTAGCTGGCCGCCAGCATCGCCAGCCGGGCCACCACGCCGTACATATAGAAGCGGTTGGGCGCGCTCACACCCGGGCGCACGCCAGGCTGGGGCATGTGGRTGCTGTGTTCAAAGGCCAGGGGCACAAAGCTCGCGCCGGGGGCGTTGAGGTTCTCATCCACACCGCGCTCGGCATGCATGCGGTAGAAGCCCCCCACCACGTAGCGGTCCATCATGTAGACCACAGGCTCGGCCACGGCGTCGTTCACGCGCTCTTGCGTCAGCACCCCTTCCTGGATGATGACTTCGCTCACCGGCTGGCCGTCCTTGATCACGGCCATCTTGTTGCGCGTCTTGCGGTTGACCGCGTCCAGCTCCTTGGCGTCGCGCACAGTCATGATGCCCATGCCGTAGGTGCCGTTGTTGGCCTTGACGATCACGAAGGGCTTTTCGTTGATGCCGTATTCCTTGTACTTGCGGCGCACCTTGGTCAGCAGTGCGTCCACGCTGGTCTGCAGCTGGTCCATGCCCGTGCCCTCGGCAAAGTCCACCTCGCCGCACTGGCTGTACATGGGGTTGACCAGCCAGGGGTCGATGCCCAGCATCTTGCCAAAACGCTTGGCCACCTCTTCGTAGTTCTTGAAGTGGGTGCTCTTCTTGCGCACGCTCCAGCCGGCGTGCAGCGGGGGCAGCAGGTACTGCTCGTGGATGTCTTCCAGAATGCCGGGGGCGCCTGCGGTGAGGTCGTTGTTCAGCAGGATGGTGCAGGGGTCAAAGTCCTTGAGCCCCAGCCGGCGCTTGGTGCGCACCACGGGTTCCAGGGTCACGGTGTCGCCGTTGGGCAGCTCGATCAGCGTGGACTTCTTGATCTCGGGGCTGATGGAGCCCACCCGCACGTTCAGGCCCGCCATGTTGAAGATGCGCTGCAGCTGCACCACGTTGGACAGGTAGAACGTGTTGCGCGTGTGGTTCTCCGGAATGATCAGCAGGTTGCGCGCTTCGGGGCAGATCTTCTCGATGGCAGCCATCGCAGCCTGCACGGCCAGGGGCAGCATCTCCTTGGTCAGGTTGTTCCAACCGCCCGGGAACAGGTTGGTGTCGACCGGGGCCAGCTTGAAACCCGCATTGCGGATGTCTACCGACGTGTAGAACGGCGGGGTGTGCTCCATCCACTCCAGCCGGAACCAGCGTTCGATGGCGGGCATCGAGTCGAGAATGCGCTGTTCGAGTTCGTTGATCGGCCCGGTGAGGGCCGTGATGAGATGCGGAACCATGGAAAGCCCTCGGGAAGCGATTGCGGTGAATTGTAGGATGTGGGGTCAGGCCAGGTTTTCGCAAGTCACCCCCGGCGCAGCCACGGCCCTGCCCCCTTACCGGCGCCAGAACGCCGGGGTGAGCAAGGCCATGAAGCTCAGAATCTCCAGCCGCCCCAGCAGCATGGCCAGGGTGCATACCCAGATCTGGAAATCGGTGAGCACCGCATAGTTGGACGCGGGCCCCACGCTGCCCAGGCCTGGGCCCGCACAGTTGACGCTGGCCAGCACCACCGAAAACGCCGTCACCGGGTCCAGGTCTGTCAGCAACATGACCATGCTCAGCCCAAAGACCGTGCCACCATAGACCAGCATGAAGGCCAGCACCGAGAAGATCACCCGGTTGTCCACCACGGCATCGCCCAGCTGCACCGGCTGCACCGCGCGCGGGTGCACCAGGCGGTTCATCTCGCGGCGCGCCTGCTTGACCAGAATGAGCATGCGCACCATCTTGATGCCACCGCCCGTCGATCCGGCACTGGTGGCCACGCCCGACAGCAGCAGCATGAACACCGGCGCAAACACGGGCCAGGCCAGGTAGTCCACCGTGGCAAAGCCAGTGGTGGTGGCCAGCGACACCAGGTTGAACATGCCATGGCGCAGCGCGTCCAGCGGCGCGTACACGCCCTTGGCCCACAGCAGCAGCGCCACCAGCAGGCCGCCGCCAATCAACGTCACCAGCGTGGCCCGCAGCTCCGGGTCGCGCCAGAAGCCGCCCCACTGGCCCTTGCGAATGGCGACGAAGTACAACGCAAAATTGCAGCTGGCCACGAGCATGAAGAAGATGCAGATCGCCTCCAGCAACGGGGACTGGAAGTAGCCAAAGCTCAGGTCGTGCGACGACAGCCCCCCCAGGCTCACGGTGGTGAACATGTGCATCAACGCATCCAGCGGGGCCATGCCCCCGGCCCAGTAGGCCAGGCCACACAGCACGGAGAACAGCGCATACACCCCCCAGAGCCCCTTGGCTGTACCGGTCATGCGTGGCGTCAGCTTGGTGTCCTTCAGCGGCCCGGCCGCCTCGGCCTTGAACAGCTGGCTGCCCCCCACGCCCAGCAGCGGCAGCACGGCCACGGCCAAAATCAGGATGCCCATGCCACCCATCCACTGCAAAAAGGTGCGCCACACATTCACCGACACCGGCAACGCATCCAGGCCCGCCAGCACGGTGGAGCCCGTGGTCGTCAGCCCCGACACCGCCTCGAAGTAGGCGTGCGTGAACGACAGCGGGTGTCCGGTGTAGTGCCCGGCCAGCATCAGCGGCAGCGCGGCCGACAGGGGCAACAGCATCCACACCAGAGAGACCAGCATCACGCCGTGGCGCGGCTGCAGCTCCTGCCGGAACAACCGCAGCCGCCACCACAGCCACGCGCCGGCCAGCATCGTGGCGCCCATGGACAGCGGGTACACAAACCAGACGCCGTCGCGCGTCCACAGCGAGACTACCAGCGGCAGGCCCATGGACAGCGAGAAGATCATCACCAGAATGCCCAGCACGCGCAGAACGGGAAACATGTCCGTCATGGGGGTCTCGCGCAGCTCGGTGCCAGGTCAGAAAAAAGTCGCGCTCACGCGGAAGAGCTTTTCCACATCGCGCACCAGCCGCTTGTTGGGCAGGAAGAACACCACGTGGTCATTGCTCTCGATCACCGTGGCGCTGCGCGGGATGATGACCTCGGGCTCGCGCAGATCGGCAGCGGGTGCACCCGTGGTTTCCGACGCGTCAGGCAGACCGCGCACGATCAGGCCGATGTGCACATCGCGCGGCAGTTGCAGGTCACTGACCTTGCGGCCGACCACGCGCGAGCTTTTGCGGTCGCCGCGCGCCACGATCTCCAGCGCCTCGGCCACACCACGTCGCAGGCTGTGCACGGCCTGTACGTCGCCCTGGCGCACATAGGCCAGCAGCTCGCCCAGCATGGCCTGCGCGGGCGACAGCGCGATGTCGATCTGCGTGCCGTGCATCAGATCGGCATAGCTGCGCCGGTTGATGAGGGCCAGCACCCGGCTCGCGCCCATGCGCTTGGCCAGCAGGCAGGACATGATGTTGTCCTCGTCGTCGTCGGTGAGCGCGAGGAACAGGTCCACCTCCTCGATGCCTTCGTCACCCAGCAGGTCTTCGTCGGTGGTGTCGCCCTGCAGCACCAGCACCTCAGGCGGCAGGGCCGACGCCAGCTCCACGCAGCGGTCCGCGTGGTCCTCGATGATCTTGATGTGAAAACGCCCGCCCGCCTGGCTGAGCTGCCGCGCCAGCCGCAGACCCAGCCGGCCGCCGCCCGCAATCATGATGCGGCGCACAGGCTGGAGCTGCTGGGATGCCGGGCGGTGCAGAGCGGCCAGCACGTTGGCGATGTGCTCGTGCGCGGCCAGCACGAACACCTCGTCCCCCGGCTCGACGCGCGTGCGGCCGTCGCAGGCGATGAATCGGTCAGGCTCGTCGGGGAAGCGCCGGTAGATGGCCACCATGCGCATCGCCAGCTCCGGCGCACTCTCGCGCAGCGCGCCGATGGAGTGCCCCACCATCGGAGCCCCCGCACGCGCCCGCACCGACACCAGGCATGCGCGGCCTCCGGCAAATTCGCGCACCTGCATGGCCTCGGGGTACTCGATGAGCTTGCCGATGTAGCGGGTCAGCGATTCTTCGGGGCAGATGATGCGGTCCACCGCAAACCCCTCGGGGCCCACCAGCCGCTCATGGGCCTCGAAGCCTGTGGTCCGCACCCGCGCAATGCGCTTGGGGATGTTGAACAGCAGCTGCGCGATCTTGCAGCACACCAGGTTGGTCTCGTCCTGCGCGGCGCAGGCGATCAGCAGGTCGGTGTCCTCGGCCCCCGCCTCGGCCAGCACGGCAGGCTCGATGCCGTTGCCCACCACCCCGCGCAGATCAAACCGCGACTCCAGGTCGCGCAGGCGCGCGGCGTCGGTGTCGATGACGGTGATGTCGTTGCGCTCGGACACCAGGCTGTCTGCCACGCTCTGGCCCACGCGGCCGGCGCCGAGGATGATGATTTTCATATGAAATAAGCCGCAAGCGCTAGTCGAACATGCGCCAGCAGCTATCGTTTCAGGAGCACATCAGGCCCGCACCTCACCTTCGCCCAGCACCACGTACTTGAGCGAAGTGAGGCCTTCGATGCCCACCGGGCCCCGCGCATGGAACTTGTCGGTGCTGATGCCGATTTCGGCGCCCAGGCCGTACTCGAAACCGTCGGCAAACCGCGTGCTCGCGTTCACCATCACGCTGGCCGAATCCACCTCGCGCAGGAACTGCTGGGCGTGCATGTGGTCGCGCGTCAGGATGGCATCGGTGTGGTGGCTGGAATAGCGGTTGATGTGGGCGATGGCTTCATCCACCCCCGCCACGATCTTCACGCTGATGATCGGGGCCAGGTATTCCTCGCTCCAGTCCTGCTCGGTGGCGGGCACCAGGTGGGCACCTGGCACCGACTGCAGGATGGCCAGCGACTCGGGGCAACCGCGCATCTCCACGCCCTTGGCGGCATACACCGCGCCGATCTTCGGCAAAAACTCTGCCGCCACGCCGCGTGCCACCAACAGACCTTCGCTCGCGTTGCAGGGACTGTACTTGTTGGTCTTGGCGTTGTCGGCCACCTTGACGGCCATCGCGATGTCGCAGGGGTCGTCCACATAGGTGTGGCAGTTACCGTCCAAGTGCTTGATCACGGGCACCTTGGCATCGCGGCTGATGCGCTCGATCAACCCCTTGCCGCCGCGCGGGATGATCACGTCCACAAACTGCGGCATGGCAATGAGCTGACCCACGGCCTCGCGGTCGGTGGTCTGCACCAGTTGCACCGCGTCCTGTGGCAGGCCGGCCTCGGCCAGCGCCTGCTGTACCAGCTTGGCCAGCGCCTTGTTCGAMTCRATSGCCTCCGAGCCGCCGCGCAGGATGCCGGCGTTGCCGCTCTTGATGCTGAGGCTGGCCGCCTCGATGGTGACGTTGGGRCGGCTCTCGTARATCATGCCGAASACCCCRATCGGCACGCGCATCTGSCCCACGCGGATGCCGCTGGGCTGCTGCTTCATGCCGAKGATCTCGCCRATSAYGTCGGSCATGSCGGCMAGCTGCTCGCAGCCCTCGGCACAAGTCTCCAGCACCTTGGGGGTGAGCTTGAGCCGGTCCACCATCGGGCCCGCCAGCCCATTGGYCACGGCGCGCTCCAGGTCTTTGGCATTGTCGACCTGCAGCGCAGCCACGTTTTCGCGCAGCAACCGGGCCAGCGCTTTGAGCGCTTTGTTTTTGATAGCTGCTGGCGCTTTGGCCATCAGCGCAGAGGCCGTTTTTGCCTGGAGACCGAGAGAGTACGTGTATTCAGCGACGTTGAGGGCGTTCATCCTGCGATTTTGCCGCACTTGGTATCGGCCCGGTGGGCGCGGGCCCATGGCTGCTTTACCCTCGGGTGTATCACCCATCCTGGCCCCGCCCGGCTACGCCATGACCGACACCGCCCACACCCAGCTCACCACCTTCATCCAGGCCCTGCAAGCCTTTGAAAGCGGCGACCACACCGCCGCCACCCTCAGCACCCTGGCCCGCCAGCAAACCACCCTACTCGCCGCCCTGCCCCCGCGCTACAGCGAAGTGCTGCTGAACCTGCTGGACCGACTGGAATCGAGCGCGCTGTTTTCGGAAGAAAGCTGCTCGTTCAGCCAAAAGGATCTGGTGGCGAACTTGACGATGTGGGCTGAAAAAGCACAGGGCACATTGAACGCTGGCTGACCACTCCGGGGCCGAGCAACGCGACGGCCCGAGTGGCTGTTCGTTTCCCATCCCCTCTGTATGCGCCGAGGAGCGCAGCGGCCAGCGGGTCAGGGCTCGCGACTGTCTGAGCGCAGCGAGTTTGAGCGAGACCCCGCTGGACGCGAGCACCGCAGGTTRCCCGAAGCGAAGCGCAGGGACGCAGACAGTGGGGTCGCCTTTCTTTTGGGTACTTTTCTTTGGCGAAGCAAAGAAAAGTACCTCGCCCGCCGGGGCGACAACCCGGCTCCCGCCGTGCGCACAGGCATGCCACCAAATCAGCGAGCAAGCCCCGACAACCACTCCTAATTTAATAGCTTTCAGTGCTTATCTCACAGGCACTAGAAGCCAAAAATAATCAAACCTCCGCCCGCCCCAACCACTTCTCCCGCGCAATATACGCCCGCACCCCCAGCCCCATGAACGGCTGCGGCGGCATGCGCGTCGGCCCACCCAAAGCCAAGGCATGCGCCAACAACGGATGGTCCTGCCCCAGCGCCAAATCCGCTRCCAAAGCCCCCAGCGCAGTGAACTTCACCACCCCCGCCCCATTGCACCCCGCCACGCCATGCACCTGCGGGGCCAGCCGCCCCCAGCGCGGTGCGCCATTGCGGGTGATGGCAATCGAGCCTTCCCAGAAATGCTCCAACGCCACATCACCCAGCTGCGGAAAACGCGCCGCAAACACGGCCGCATGCTCGCGCCGCACGCGCTCGCGCACCGCAGGCCTGACGCGGAACTGCGGCGCATATTCAAAGCCCTGGCGCACCAGAATGCGGTGGTCGTCCGTGTAGCGCAGCGTGGCCCCCGTGACGGCGCTGGCGGGCGTCACGCCCCAGCCCTCGGGCGCGCCCAGGCGGCTGCGTTGCTCGGGCGTGAGCGGGGCTGTGAGCGAGCCAAAGGTGACCAGCGGAAACGTCTCCGCACCCCAGGCGCTGCCAAACAGCCCCAGCTGCTGCGCAAACCCATTGGCCGCCAGCAACAGTTGCGGCGCACGCACACAGCCCTGCGGGGTTTGYGCCACCACCTTGCTGCCTGACAGGTCCAGCCGCTGCACCGGCGTTTGCTCGTACAGGGTGACGTTGGCGGGCAGCGCATCGGCCAGGCCCCGGCACAGCGCGGCGGGGTTGAGCAGCACGGTGCCCGGCGTGTAGAGCCCGGCGGCAAAGTAGCGGGTGCCCAGGCGCGCGGCCAGGGCGTTGCGGTCCAGCAATTCATGCGGCGCCCCCAGGGCGCGCAGCTCCTGCACATGGTGCTGCAGCGTGCGCTCGGCAGCGGGCGACACGGCGCAGTGGTACTTGCCTGCGCGGCGCCACTGGCAGTCGATGCGGTGCTGCGCCACCAGCAGCTCCAGGTCGTTCATGCCCGCCGTCAGCAACGCCTGGTAGTGCGCGGCCTGTCGCAGTTCTTCGAGCGAGCTGCCGATGTTGTGCGGCACATCAATAGCAAAGCCCGAGTTGCGGCCCGATGCGTTGTTGCCCACGGTGCCTGCATCCACCACCACGATGTGGGCGTGCGGGCGCAACTCGGCCAGGCGGCGCGCGGCGGCCAGGCCCGCAAAGCCCGCGCCCAGCACCAGCCAATCGGCCTGCATATCGCCCAACAGCGCAGGGCGCGGCGTGCGCGGGGGCAGGATGGCGGACCAGCCGTTGGTGGCGTCGTCGTTGGGCAGGCGCAAAGGCGGGGAGGCAGCAGCGGCCGCCATCACCGTGCCGCGCTGGTCAGGCGGCACAGCTGAAAGGCCAGGCGCTGCAGGGCCTGCCAGCCGTCTTGCGGCCAGTCGGGCTGCTTGAGGCCTTTGACGATGCCATCCACCGTGTGGGCCGACTGCAGCAGGCGCGCCAGGGCCGCATCGCTGGCCTTGGGCAGGATGCGCTCGAACAGCCGCTCCTTGGGGCCCCAGATGCGGTTCTCGCGCAGCGCCATGGGCAAGGGGCGGCCGGCGTTCATCGCGTCTTTCACGCGCTTGAGGGCGCGGATGTCTTCGGCCAGCGCCCAGTGCACCAGCACCTCGGCCTCACCCTCGGCCTGCAGGCCGTCGAGCATGCGCTGCACGCGGGCCGTCTGCCCGGCCAGCACCGATTCGGACAGCTTGAACACGTCATAGCGGGCCACGTTGAGCACAGCGGCTTCGACCTGGGCTTGCGTCAGCTCTCCGGCGGGGTGCAACAAAGCCAGCTTCTGGATCTCCTGGTGCGCGGCCAGCAGGTTGCCTTCCACGCGGTCGGCAAAAAACTGCAGGGTGCGCTGGCCTTCCTCCCCCGCGACCACACGCTGGCCCTGCGCGGCCAGGCGTGCTGCGATCCACTGCGGCAGTTGGCCGCGCTCGATGGGGTCGATCTGAATCGACGTGCCGTTACCCTCCAGCGCGGCAAACCAGGCACCGGTTTTGGTGGCTTTATCGAGGCGCGGCAGCATGACCATGGTGAGGGTGCTGTCGTTACCCCGGGCCGATTCGGCGATCTGCTGCAGCGCCACGCTGCCGTCCTTGCCGGGCTTGCCCGAGGGAATGCGGATCTCGACGATCTGCTTGTCGGCAAACAGGCTGAGTGACCCGCCTGCCGCCAGCACCGCACTCCAGTCGAAATGGGCACCGGCCACGGTGTAGCTGCTGCGCTCGGTGTAGCCCTGGGTGCGGGCGGTGGCGCGGATGGCGTCGGCCGCCTCTTGCTGGAGCAAGGGCTCGTCGCCATGCAGGACGTAAAGCGGCGACAGGCCCCGTTGAAGATGCTGAGAGAGTTGGGCCAGGGCGACTTRCATGCGGCAAAGTTTATCGCCTAGGCAGGCCCGGCATTGCGCAAATTGCCAGCGTATGCCCTCACAGTGCACAAGAGAGGTCACGAACCGATCAGCTACGGCGCTGTTCATTGGCGCCCAAAGCCCTGAGAATTCCCCCGGGCGCCCGCGCCCTTCCCGCTCACTACCATACCCCAGAAAGTCAGACCGCCATGCCCCCCACCGCCCTGCGCAGCGCCCAGCCCACCAGCCTGATCGGCGCCCCCACCGACATCGGCGCCGGCGCGCGCGGCGCCTCCATGGGGCCCGAGGCCTTGCGTGTGGCCGGCCTGCAGGCGGCGCTGGAGTCCCACGGGCTGCAGGTGTTTGACCGGGGCAACCTGAGCGGGCCCGCCAACCCCTGGCAGCCGCCCGTAGACGGCTACCGGCACCTGCCCGAGGTGGTGGAATGGAACCAGCGCGTGTTCGACGCGGTGTATGCAGAACTGCAGCTGGGCCACCTGCCCATCCTGCTGGGTGGCGACCACTGCCTGGGCCTGGGCAGCATCAGCGCCGTGGCCCGCCATTGCGCGGAGGTGGGCAAAAAACTGCGGGTGCTGTGGCTCGATGCCCATGCCGACTTCAACACCAGTGCACTGACCCCCAGCGGCAATGTGCATGGCATGCCCGTGGCCTGCCTGTGCGGGTTTGGCCCCGAGGCGCTGACCGGGCTGGCCCGCATGCCGGGCGGTGGCCCGGCTCTGCACCCGTCGCAGATCCGGCAGATCGGCATCCGCAGTGTGGACGCAGGCGAAAAGCGCTTTGTGCATGAGCAGGGCCTGGAAGTGTTCGACATGCGCTACATCGACGAGGTGGGCATGCGCCAGACCATGCAGCAGGCGCTGGCCGGTCTGGATGCGCACACCCACCTGCATGTGAGCTTTGATGTGGACTTTCTGGACCCCGACATTGCCCCCGGGGTGGGCACCACGGTGCCTGGTGGCCCCACTTACCGCGAGGCGCAGTTGTGCATGGAGATGATTGCCGACAGCGGGCGTTTGGCCTCGCTGGACATTGTGGAGCTCAACCCCGCGCTGGATGTGCGCAACCGCACGGCCGTGCTGGCGGTGGACCTGGTGGAGTCGCTGTTTGGCAAGAGCACGCTGATGCGCGTGCCCTCGCACGGCCAGGGGCCGACGCTGAGCGCGTGAGCGCGCACATTCTTAGAGCAGCTCACAAAACTCAGCAAAGCGGCCATGGCCAGGCGTTTCGCCGCAGGCAGTACGACCAGTACGACTAGCCGAGACAACAACGCCAGGGGAGTTCTGTGAGCTGCTCTTAGCGCTTGGCTGCTGCGAGCCGGCGCATGAGCTGCTGCACCAGGTCGGTCCGCATGTCGCGGTAGAGCAGCGCCTCTTCGGCCTCCTTGGCCAGCGCAATCGTTTCGTTGTAGCTGATGTCGCGCTGCTGAAGCAGCTCTGTGTCCGGGATCAGCTCCACGCCGGTGGGCGTGCGCAGGCGGAACTTGATACGCAAGCGCAGTTGCAGCTCGCGCACCTGTCCCGACGCATTGAGGCCCACCACCACACGCTCCTGCTGCTCCTGCAGCAGATCGAAGATGGCCTCTGCCGTTGGCATGCTGGCCGGGTCGCGCAGCAACTTGAGCTGGCTGCCCGATCCGTCGAGTGTGCGCTGCAGCTCACGCGCCAGCGGCGAGCTGGCAGGGGCCGCGATGTAGAGCGAGCCAAATCCGAACTCCGGCACGCCACGCAGCCGGAATCCGCAGGCAGACAACAGGGCCACCGGGGCCAGGCTGAGCAGTGTGCGTTTGTTCATGGGGTCAGACCACCACGTTCACCAGACGACCTGGCACCACGATCACGCGCTTCGGATGAGCGCCTGCGGCCTGGGCCACAAAGGCCTCGCTGGCCAGCGCAATGCGCTCGATCTCGGCCTTGTCGGCCTGGGCGGGCACATGGATGGATCCGCGCAGCTTGCCGTTGACCTGAAGCATGAGTTCGATCTCGTCCTGCACCAGGGCGCCGGCATCCACCTGCGGCCAGGGCGCATCGAGCAGGTCGCCCAGCGCACCAGCGTAGCCCAGGCCCGTCCACAGGCTGTGGGCGATGTGGGGCGTGGCGGGGTACAGGCAGCGCAGCAGGATGCCAAAGCCTTCGATCAGCGCCACCTGGGCACCGGCCGAGTCCATGGCCTTGAAATCTTCGAGCGCGTTGATCATCTTCATCGCGCCGGAGACCACGGTGTTGTACTGCATGCGCTGGTAGTCGTAGTCCACCTGCTTGAGCACGTTGTGAATCTCCAGGCGCAGGGCCTTGGCCTCCTTGCCAAACTGTACGTCCTGCAGGCTGCTGGCGCCCGCGACGCTGGCCATGGCGGCGTCGCGGTCGATGGCCGAGAGCTTGAGACCGAAGTTCCACACSCGGCGCAGGAASCGGTAGCTGCCTTCCACCGCAGCGTCGTTCCACTCCAGCGTGGCTTCGGGCGGCGCGGTGAACATGGTGTACAGGCGGGCCGTGTCGGCGCCGTACTTCTCGATCAGGTCCTGCGGGTCCACGCCGTTGTTCTTGGACTTGGACATGGTGCCCACGCCCTCGTAGTCGATGGGTGTGCCCACGGGCAACGTGCCGTCGCCGCTGGTGGCTTCGTTCTTGAGCTTGGCACCGATGATCTTGCCGCCTTCATCGAGCACATGCTCCACGTCGTGCGGCCAGAAGTAGTCCTTGCCGCCCTTGGCGGTGCGGCGGCTGTAGATGTGGTTGAGCACCATGCCTTGTGTGAGCAGCTTGGTGAAGGGCTCATCGACCTTGACCAGGCCCAGGTCGCGCATGACCTTGGTCCAGAAGCGGGCGTACAGCAGGTGCAGGATGGCGTGTTCGATACCACCGATGTACTGGTCCATCGGCATCCAGTAGTCGGCACCACCGGCCACCATGGCGTCCGCATTCTTGGGGTCGCAATAGCGCATGAAGTACCACGAGCTGTCCACGAACGTGTCCATGGTGTCCGTCTCGCGGCGGGCAGCCTTGCCACACACGGGGCAGGTCACGCCCGCGTGGAAGCCTTCGTGCTTGTGCAGCGGGTTGCCCGAGCCGTCGGGGATGCAGTCTTGCGGCAGCACCACGGGCAGGTCTTTTTCGGGCACGGGCACGGCACCGTGCTCGTCGCAGTGGATGATCGGGATCGGCGTGCCCCAGTAGCGCTGGCGGCTCACGCCCCAGTCGCGCAGGCGCCAGGTGGTCTTCTTCTCGCCCAGGCCCTTTTGCTCCAGCGCATGGGCCACGGCGTTCACGGCTTCCTTGTACGACAGGCCGCTGAAGCTGTCGGAGTTGATGGTGACGCCGCGCTGCTTGTCGCCATACCAGTCGTTCCACCGGTGGTAGTCAAAGTGCTCGCCATCGACCAGCACAACCTGCTTGATCTCGATGCCGTACTTGAGGGCGAACGCGAAGTCGCGCTCATCATGGGCAGGCACGCCCATCACGGCGCCGTCGCCATAGCCCATCAGCACGTAGTTGCCGACCCAGACCTCGACCTTTTCGTCGGTGAGCGGGTGCGTGACGAACAGGCCCGTGGGCACGCCCTTTTTCTCTTGCGTGGCCAGCTCGGCCTCGGTGGTGCCGCCGCTCTTGCACTCTTCGATGAAGGCTTGGAGCGCAGGGTTGGTTTTGGCGGCATGTGCGGCCAGCGGGTGCTCGGGCGCCACGGCGCAGAAGGTCACGCCCATGATGGTGTCGGCGCGCGTGGTGAACACGTACATCTTGCCGTCGCCGATCGGCGCACCGTCGTCGCCCGCGATGTCGTGCGCGAACGCAAAGCGCACGCCCTCGCTCTTGCCGATCCAGTTCTCCTGCATCAGCTTCACGCGCTCGGGCCAGCCGGGCAGCTTGTCGCCCGTCACAAAACCCAGCAGCTCTTCAGCGTAGTCGGTGATCTTGAGGTAGTAGCCMGGGATCTCRCGCTTCTCGACCGTGGCACCGGTTCGCCAGCCCTTGCCGTCGATCACCTGCTCGTTGGCCAGCACGGTCTGGTCSACCGGGTCCCAGTTSACSACCTGSGTCTTGCGGTAGGCAATGCCCTTTTCSAGCATCTTSARRAACAGCCACTGGTTCCACTTGTAGTASYYGGGRTCGCAGGTGGCSAYCTCGCGGCTCCAGTCGATSGCCAGGCCCATGGCCTGSATCTGCTTTTTCATGTASKCGATGTTYTCGTASGTCCACTTGGCCGGYGGCACGCCGTTCTTSAGCGCCGCGTTYTCGGCYGGCAGGCCGAAGGCGTCCCAGCCCATGGGCATCAACACGTTGTAGCCAATCATGCGCAGRTAGCGCGTGAGCATGTCGTTGATGGTGTAGTTGCGCACGTGGCCCATGTGCAGCTTGCCGCTGGGGTASGGCAGCATGGARCAGGCGTAGAACTTCTTCTTGCTCGTGTCTTCCGTCACGCGGTAGGCGTCGGTGGCGGTCCAGTGGTCGTGCGCCGCGCGTTCGACGTCTTGGGGAGAGTATTTGTCTTGCATGGGAGCTCGGGGGTGAGAGAAGAGTGCAGCCGCAGGGCCGCGCTGCAGGGATTTTAGGCGGTCAGGGACTGGCACCGGCGTGCCAGCAGCCGGGGTGGGTCAGCGGGACGGGGCTGGAGACGCAGGCGACACAGGATTCGCCGCAGGTTCGGCCACAAATCCGATGCGCTGCAGCCCAGCCAGGTGGGCCGCGCCCATGACTTCGACCACGCGGCCATAGGGCACGGCAGCGTCGGCGCGCAGTTGCACCTCGGTGTCCGGGCGCTCGGCACCAATGCGGCGCAGGCGCTCGGCCAGAGCGGCCTGAGAGAGGGGTTGGTCATCCAGAAACGCTTGGCCCGAGGCATCGACCACCAGGGCGACGAATTGCGGGGCCGTGCCGGGCGTGGCGCCATCGGTGCGCGGCAGGTCCAGCCGGATGGAGCTGGCCAGCAGCGGCGCCGTGAGGATGAAGATCACCACCAGCACCAGCATCACGTCCACCAGCGGCGTCATGTTGATGTCGCTCATGGGCTGCGGCCCGGTGGTGCGTTCGAGTCTTCCGAAGGCCATGGCGCGGTCAAGCTTTCTGGAGCTCAGGGCCGAGGATCGGCGGGGGCAGAGGTGTCGATGACCAGCTCTCGCAGATCGCGCGCAAACCCTTCCAGGTCCGCCTCAATGCGCCCGAGCAGGCGGCCAAACACGTTGTAAGCCAGCACGGCAGGGATCGCCACGGCCAGCCCGGCCGCCGTCATGACCAGGGCCTCGCCCACGGGACCGGAGACGCGGTCAATGGTGATCTGCCCCGCGCCTGCCATGGCCGTGAGCGCATGGTAGATGCCCCAAACCGTGCCCAGCAACCCTACGAAGGGCGCCGTGGAACCCACCGTGGCCAGCAGCACCTGACCAAACTGCAGGCGTCCCAGCACATCGTGCAGGGCATCGCGCAGCACCCGCGTGAGCCGCTGCGACAGGCTGCCTGCCGTGGCCAGCGTGGGCTGGGCCATGCTGTCGTGATTCGCTATCAARTTTGCAGCAACCACCAAAGGAAGCACTAGCGCATCCCGGTCAAAAGACAGCAAACGTTGCTGCGCGAGGGCCAGCGAGGGCGCCTGCCAGAACGCGGCCGTGCAGCGGGCCACGTCGGCACTGGCGCGGCGCATGAGCCGCAGCTTCCACACAATGACCACCCAGCTTGCCACCGACATGGCCAGCAAGACCAGTGCCGCGCTTTGCGTCACGGCATCGCCCTGGCGCCACCAGTGGAGCGCGTCCATGGGAGTCGGCGGATCAGTGCAAGCCCAGCACGTCGAACATGTCGAACATGCCAGTCTTGTGGGCCGCCAGGAAGCGCACAGCGCGCAAGGCGCCCTGCGCGTACGTGGCGCGGCTGGAGGACTTGTGCGTGACCTCGATGCGCTCGCCGATGCCCGCAAACAGCACGGTGTGGTCGCCCACGATGTCGCCACCACGGATGGCAGCAAAGCCGATGCTGGAGGGGTCGCGCTCGCCCGTCACGCCTTCGCGGGCGTACACGGCGCAGTCCTTGAGGTCGCGGCCCAGGGCCTCGGCAATCACCTCGCCCATCTTGAGCGCGGTGCCCGAGGGTGCATCGACCTTGTGGCGGTGGTGGGCTTCGATGATTTCGATGTCGTACCCCGTGGCCATGGCCTTGGCGGCCATTTGCAGCAGCTTGAGCGTGACGTTCACACCCACGCTCATGTTGGGCGAGAACATGATGGCGGTGCGCTGTGCGTAGGCGTCGAGTTCGGCCTTTTGTGCATCGGTGAAACCGGTGGTGCCGATGACGGCCTTCACGCCCAGCTGGCTGCACACGGCCAGGTGGGCCAGCGTGCCCTCGGGGCGGGTGAAGTCAATGAGCACCTCGGCGTTCTTCAGGCCGGCCGCCACGTCGGCCGTGATGGCCACACCGCTGGCATAGCCCAGAAAGGCAGTGGCGTCCGAGCCGATGGCCGGGCTGGCGGCCACATCCAGTGCACCGGCCAGCACGCAGTCGTCGCTGGCGCGGATGGCCTCGATCAGCATGCGGCCCATGCGGCCCGAAGCCCCGGCGACGGCTACACGGAGGGGGGATGCCGCGGGAGCCGCAGGCGAAGAAGTCGCGGTCATGAAAAGGTCCTGTTCATTGATAGGGCAGCCAGCGCACCGGGCTCACTGCCAGGGCCGCAAGGTTCAGCGCGCGGGCGCTTCAAGCGGCGGGTAACTGGTGGCGGCAGGCAATGCCGGCGGTGTGGCCGCTGCTGGCGCGGGGCGCTCCTTGACCGGGTACTTGGCCAGTTGCTCCGGCGTGGCTTCCAACGCCGGCACCTTGCCCTTGGCACCGTCGCGCGCACCCAGCGTGGCGACGAACTCGGTCTCGGTCGGCATTTCATCGCCTTCGGAGCGCTCCAGGGCATCGCCCTTGAAGAACACGGTCAGCTTGCGGGTCTGAATCTCTTCGCCAGGGCGTTTGAGCGTGAACACGTACTCCCAGCGGTCCGCATGGAACAGGCTGGTGACCAGCGGCGTCCCGAGAATCTCGCGCACTTGCTGGCGGCTCATGCCGGGCTGCAGGGCTTCAACCTGCTCGCGGGACACGAAATTGCCCTGCACCACGTCCACCCGGTAGGGCTTGACGATGTTGGCGATGCGGCTGCTGGCGCCATCCAGACTGCCGCAACCGGTCAGGGCGGCCATGCTGGCACCGATCAACACAACCAGGCCCAGACGGGCGCTGTAACGGGCTTGGACGGGCATGGGTAAAAGGCCAAAGGATATGATCGTCCCATTGTAGCGGCAGCCCCTCCAGACCCTGAGCCGGTTGCCCGCCCCCGAAAGAGCCAGCCATGACCAATATCGACGAACTCAAAAGCACGGGACTCAAGGCCACACTGCCCCGACTGAAGATTCTGGAGATTTTCCAGAAGGGCGCGCAGCGCCATATGACGGCCGAAGACGTGTTCCGCGTGCTGCTGGAAGAGCGCTCGGACATCGGCCTGGCCACCGTGTACCGGGTGCTCACACAGTTCGAGCAGGCTGGCATCCTGATCCGCAGCAATTTCGAGAGCGGCAAGGCGGTGTACGAGCTCAACGAAGGGCAACACCACGACCACTTCATCTGCACTTCGTGTGGCAAGGTGGAAGAGTTTTACGACCCCGAGATCGAAAAACGGCAGCATGCGGTGGCCAAGGCCAAGGGCTGGCTGGTGCAGGACCACACCATGGCGCTGTACGGGCAGTGCGCCGACTGCGCTAAGAAATGACTCCCCCCTGAGCCACCTTCGGCGTCTCCCCCCCAAGGGAGACGCTCCCGGCGCGGCGCGGCGGCCCTTGCGCGGGAGCCCTGGTATGGGCCGCGCCAGTTTCGGTGGCCTGAGCGCCGCTAGCCGCCCGTATCGCGCTCCATGGCGCGGCGATGGCGTTCGACAAACTCTTGGTAGGTGTCGATGCCGCGCAGTTGCAGGATGGTGTTGCGCACGGCGGCCTCGACCAGCACGGCGATGTTGCGGCCGGCGACCACCTGGATCACGACCTTGAGCACCGGCACGCCCAACACGTCCTGCGTGAGCGGCTCGTAGGGCAGACGCTCGTAGTCACGCTCCAGCGTCTCCTTGCGCACCAGGTGCACGATGAGCTTGAGGCGCATCTTGCGGCGCACCGCCGTCTCGCCAAAGATGGCGCGGATATCGAGCAAGCCAATGCCGCGCACTTCCAGCAGGTTTTGCAGCAGCTCGGGGCACTTGCCCTCGATGGTCGTCTGGTTGATGCGGAACAGGTCCACGGCATCGTCGGCCACCAGGCCGTTGCCGCGCGAGATCAGCTCCAGGCCCAGCTCGCTCTTGCCCAGGCCCGACTCGCCGGTGATCATCACGCCCAGGCCCAGAATATCCATGAACACACCATGCATGGTGGTGCGGTCAGCGAAGTGCTTGGACAGGTAGGCGCGCAGCACGTCGATGACAAACGCCGACGACTCGTGCGTGGAAAACATCGGAATCTGCGCGCGCTCGCACATCGACACCAGCGCGTCGGGTGCGGTCTGGTTGTCGGCCAGCACCAGCACGGGGGGTTCCAGCGTCACGATACGGGCGATGCGACGCTTGCAATCGTCAGGGGAGGCGTTGCTCAGGTACGCAATCTCGCGCTCGCCGAGGATCTGGACCCGGTACGGATGGATGTAGTTGAGATAGCCGACCAAGTCAGCGCCGGAACGCGCGGAGCGCACAGCCACTTCGTCAAAACGGCGCTCGGAGGCTCCGAGACCTGCCACCCACTCCCACTTCAGGGGGCCGCGAAATTCCTCGAAAAGAACATCGGCGCTGACAACATTGGGCTTCACGGCAGGTCAGTCAGGGTGATCAGCGCAGGCGGCGGGGAAAGCACTCAGGCCGTTTGGGTGGATTGCCAGCCCGCGATCATGCCGTGCAGTTCGGCGGCATCAGCGCAGGCCTTGAGCTTTTCGCGCAATGCAGAGTCGCTGAGCAACTCGGCAATCTCGGAGAGGATTTCCAGGTGTTTTTGCGTGGCCGCCTCGGGCACCAGCAAAAAGATCAGCAGACCCACCGGCAACTCGTCCGGCGCATCGAACCCAATGGGATTGAGCAACTGAAACACGGCCGCCATCGGGGCCTTGAGGCCTTTGATGCGCCCATGGGGAATGGCCACGCCATGACCGAGACCGGTGGAGCCCAGGCGTTCGCGTGCAAACAGACTGTCGGTGATCAGCGCCCGGGAGAGGCCGTGCTGGCTCTCGAACAGCAGACCCGCTTCTTCAAAAGCACGCTTCTTGCTGGTGGCGTCCACGCTCACAAGCACTTGAGCGGAGGGCAGGATGGAGGCGAGTCGGTTCATGGTCAAGGGTAACAATTATGCACATATTGGCGAAAACCCTGAGCGCGGCGCGTCAGGCAACAAAAAAACCGCCCGAGGGGGGCGGCTGCTGTGCCAGGCTCAGGGCTGGCGCATCAAGCGTGCAGTTCGCGCTTGGCGGCTTCGTGGTGGTGATCTTGCAAACGGTCCTTGTGGCGGACCACCTGACGGTCCATCTTGTCGACCAGTTCGTCCACAGCCGCATACAGGTCGGCGTGGGAGCTTTCGGCAAACAGGTCGCTGCCCTTCACGTGGATGTTGCATTCCGCTCGCTGTCTCTTTTCCTTTTCCTTTTGCTTCTCTACCGTCAGCAGTACCTTGACATCGACAACTTGGTCAAAATGGCGGGTGATCCGGTCCAGCTTGGTGGTGACGTAGTTGCGCAAGGCGGGAGTAACTTCGAGGTGGTGACCGCTGATCGTCAAGTTCATAAATAAGTCTCCTGTGGCTCTCGGTGGAAAAACGCCGTCCTGGATCAGAGGAGCGGCTCGGCGAACTTGGATGCATCTGTTGTTGACGTCGTGGGTTCACTATGCCCCTGCCCTCCCTGAAATGCAATCCCATACCGCCGCAGGCCGCTGGGTTATGCCCGGCAAGGTGCCAAGCACCCGAAAAGCGCGCACAATGGACGGATTGAAGGGGCTGGCCAAAGTGCAGCGCAAACCCCTCCCTTGTCACCGTGCCGACGGCACCGCGCCATGCAGCGTGAGGCGCCCCACCACCAGCATCGACAGCAGGCTGGCGCCGATGCCCACCAGCGCAGCCACCCAGTAGTTCTGTACCAGCCCCTGCGCATCGCGGCTGATCAGCACCCCTCCCACAAAAGACGCAACACCCATCGCCGCCGATTGCACGGAGGCGTTCAGCGTCATGAAGGTCCCCCGCAAAGGCGCGTGCGCCGCAGAGGCAATGATGGCCATGCCGGGAATCATGCGGCCACTGACAAAGGTGAACATCAGCGTGGACACCATCAACACACCCCACAGCGGCAACCCCTGCACCAGCGTGATACCCAGGATGCAGGGAAGGCCTGCGAGGGCCAGCCACCGGAAGGTGGGCACCTTGCCATGCCGGTCTGTCATGCGCCCGAACAGGCGTGCCGTGAACAAGGTCACCACCCCGCCGCACAGGTACACCAGCGGAACCTGATCGGCGCGCACACCCGCATTGGTCTGCATGTAAATGGTGATGTAGGGAATCACCGTAAAACCTGTAAACATCAGCAACGCCGAGAACAGAAATGCCCACCGGTGGTTGCCATCCGCCARCACCTGGGTGATACCGCTCAGCACAGACCGCCCGTTGGCAGCCTGGACATGGCCCGCCATGGTCGGTAGCGTGCGGGCCGCCTGCACGGCCAGCACTCCCACCATGGCGGCAATGCCAATGAACGGCAGGTTCCAGCCCCCGTACTGCGCGAGGATCAGCCCCAGGGGCACGCCAGCCACCGTGGACACGGAAAACGACGTCATCACGATGCCCATGGCACGCCCGCGCCGCTCAAAGGGCACCACGTCCGCCACGATGGTCTGCGACAAGGCCGACAGCACGCCGCCAAAAGTCCCCGCGAGAATGCGTGCCACCATCAGCGTGCCGTACGTGGGCGCGAGGCCACAGGCCAGCGTCGCCAGCCCAAACAGGCCATAGAGCACCAGCAGAAGCCGCTTGCGACCGAAGCGATCGATGTAAGTCGAAGCCAGCAGGCCTGACGCCCCCGCCGACAGCGTGTAGGCAGACACCAGCAAACCAAACTGCGCGTCGGTGATCGCAAACAGCTGCGTGAGCTGCGGGCCCAGCGGCATCATGATCATGAAATCCAGGATGTGGGTGAACTGGATGCCTGCCAGCGTCAGCAGCAGCCACAGTTCGCGGCGGGGGGAAAGCTCAGGCGTAGAAGAAGACACAGCAGACGGCCGCAGGGGCCCAGGCAGGTTCAGGGCCGCCCAGTGTGCCGCATGCCTGCCCGGAACACACCCTTCTCGGCGCATTCCCCGCGGAATCCGCCGCCCTTCAGAGCGGCGCGTAAAATCCACCGGTTGCGCCCAGGCCTCCCCTGCCGCGCGCCCCTTTCCCCTACGTTCTTCGGACTGCCCGCAGCGGACACCCACCGCCCACACCGACACCATGACCCAGCCCAGCTCCACCGCCCTGCACACTTCGGCCCTGACTTCGCTGCCCCTGCTGGCACGCGGCAAGGTGCGTGACAACTACGCCGTGGGCGACGACCGCATCCTGATGGTGGCCAGCGACCGCCTGTCGGCCTTCGACGTCATCATGGGCGAGCCTATCCCCGGCAAGGGCGAGCTGCTCACCCAAATGGCCCTGTTCTGGTTCGACAAGCTCGGCCACATCTGCCCCAATCACCTCACAGGCGACGCACCCGAGAGCGTGGTGAGCCCCGAGGAAGCCCCTCAAATCCGTGGCCGCTCGATGCTGGTCCAGCGCCTCAAGCCCATCCCGGTCGAAGCCGTGGTGCGCGGCTACCTGGCTGGCAGCGGCTGGAAGGAATACCAGGAATCGCGCTCGGTCTGCGGCGTGCCCCTGCCCGAAGGCCTGACCAACGCCGCCAAGCTGCCCGAACCCATCTACACGCCCGCCGCCAAGGCCGCCATGGGCGAGCACGAYGAGAACATCACCTTCGAGCGCACGGTGGAGATGATTGGCCTGGACCTGGCCACCCGCATCCGCGATCTGAGCATTGCCATCTACAAGGCCGCGGCCGACATCGCGCTCACCAAGGGCATGATCATTGCCGACACGAAATTCGAGTTTGGCCTGGCCCCTGACGGCACGCTGGTGCTGATGGACGAAGTACTCACCCCCGACAGCTCCCGCTACTGGCCAGTGGAGGGCTACGCTGAAGCCCTGGCCAAGGGCGAGAACCCCCCCAGCTACGACAAGCAGTTTGTGCGTGACTGGCTGGAGCAGGCCCAGGTCAACGGCAAGCCCTGGGACAAGACCCCTCCATCGCCCCGCCTGCCCCAGGCGGTGATTGAAAAGACGGCGGCGAAGTACCGTGAGGCCCTGGAGCGACTGACATCGGCATAAATCTGCTGTGGGAGTGGCACCCGCCAAAAGCCCCTTTGAAGCCTAGCCCGGCAGCGTTTCGACGGCTTCAAAACGCAGCAATTGCTCGCCTTCGGCCCCCCGTAGCAGGAGCTGCGTGCCGACCTGGCGAAAGCCCCGCACCGCCAGCAGCGCCTCAAAATACTGGGTCTCTAGCCCACTGCTTTGCAGGCACAAGCTGATGTTGGACACGAGCTGCCCCATGCGTAGGTGTCCGCTCTGAGGTTGCAACTCATAGTCGGCGAGAAAGCGGTTGCAGCCGCCCGAGCCTGCCACCCGCGGCTCATCTGCCTGGAAAACCAGATGGGGCACCGACACACCATCGGCAGGGCGGGATAGGGCCTCCCCAGCCATTTCGACGAGCCGCCAATGGGTCAGCAGCAGGGGCACGGACGCCTCCACAGTGGCAGCCAGCGGCAGCAGCCGCTGCATTTGAACATCAACATGGCGGTACGCCGCGTCCTGCGGCACGGGGTAGCGCCTGTCGCTGGCCAGAAGCAATCGCCCCTCCAAGGTGACGGTGGTTCGCACCTCATAACGCCCCTTGGGCACAAACCGCGCAGAGGGGTAGGGAATCCACAGCGCGTAAGGGGGCTGACCTGCAGGTTGGCGGCGCTGCCGCCCCAAAACGACGGGCGGCTGGTCTGGCTGGGTCACATCCAGCAAAGTGGCCTCAAAAACAGCCTCGGGCGGCAGCATGACACGCTCTCGCGAAAGCGCCACCCCCGTAACCACGGCGTCTGGAGCAGGGGGACGCGTCACGCAACCAGTCACCCCCAGTATCCACACCAAAACGCCGCTATAGAGCCCGCGGCGTAGACAGCCTAGACGTGCCCCATTGCGCCAGGGTGGCAATTGGATGGAGAGCGCCTGCGTCGCGCCGTTCACCACTGCAACCTCTTGAGCCCTCAGCTCAGCACCACACTCGACAACCGCCGGCGGTAGGTGGCCACCACCGGGTCTTCGGGCGGGATCTGGCCCTCGGCGACCTTGGGCTTGGGTGCCTCGATCAGTTCGAGGATGGCGACGTAGGTCTTGCGGGCGATCTCTTCGCTCCACGCCTTGTCGCGCATGAGGATTTCGAGCAGCTCGTCCATGGCGTCGGTCCAGCGCTGCTGGGTGATGAGCCAGCGGGCGCGGGCATAGCGGGTGTCGAAATCCCGCTTGTTCGCGGTAATTTTTGCCTCAAATCCGGCCTCAGCGCTAGCGTCATATGCGCCAGACGCTACAAAATCAAGAGCATCTATCCAGGTCTTGAGTGCCCCCAGCTTGCGCGACATGGCGGCCTTGGCAATCACGGGCGCAAAAGCCACCTTGGCATCGTCCTCGCGCCCCAGCTGCAGCAGCAGCTTGACGTAGTCAAAGCGCGCGTCATCGTTGGCAGGGTCGGTCACGACGGCATGCTGCAGCTTCTCCAATGCGGTGCCGGTATCACCTTCGGCGAGAGCTTCCTGCGCCTCTTCTTCCTCGGCCTCGGCCACCATCTCCTCAGCGGTGGGGACGTGCTTGTCGAGGAAGGCGCGTACCTGGCCTTCGGGCAAAGCGCCCATGAAACCATCGACAGGCTGACCGTTCATCAGCAGCACGCAGGTAGGAATGCTGCGGATACCGAACATGCCCGCCAGCTGCTGCTCCTGGTCGGAGTCGATCTTGGCGAGCTTGAAGCGGCCCGCGTATTCCGTCTCCAGCTTCTCCAGCACCGGCCCCAGGGACTTGCAGGGGCCACACCAGGGGCCACACCAG
>NZ_JBGFFF010000058.1:0-28082 GCF_056175785.1 Acidovorax sp. LjRoot204 | reverse complement strand
GATGTACTGTGGCGAAATCACGTCCAGGAACTCGCTGCCGGCAGGCATGCCCAGGCGGTTGATCTCGATGAGCAGCTGGCGCGCAATGCGCAGGCCTTCGTCGATGCGGTAGCTCTCGTCGAGGTAGGGGTCATTGATGAGTCCCTTCCAGCCCACGGTGGTGCGTGGCTTTTCGAAGTACACGCGCATCACGATTTCGAGTGTGTCGGCGTACTGGGTGCGCACGGCCATCAGGCGGCGGGCGTACTCGACGGCGGCGGCTGGGTCGTGGATGGAGCAAGGGCCAATCACAACCAGCAGGCGGTCGTCCTTGCCCGCCATGATGTTGTGGATGTTCTTGCGGGTCTGGGTGATCAGCGACTCAACCGGCGTGCCGCCGATCGGGAAGAAGCGGATCAGATGCTCGGGAGGAGGCAACACGGTGATGTCCTTGATACGTTCGTCGTCGGTCTGGCTGGTTTTTTCGACGCTGCGGTACCAGGCATCGCTGGTGGGGTTGGTAGTGGCCGTCATGGTTGCTTCCTCGTGGAGTCGGTTGGAGTGGATGGAAAAACGGGAGGGCTGAAAAACAAAAACCGCCGGGCTTTGCAGCGTCGGCGGTTGGTATGGGGAGGTTGTGTGTGCTTGTGCGTTTTCCTCTCATCCGCCGGGGACCGAGATAAAAAACCAAAAATAAAACGCGCTGCGAACTTGCATAGAAAGCAATGTAGCACAGGAGTGCGGCAGTTCAGCACCCTCGGCATGTTGCAAATGCACGACATCCACTCGCCCCAAAAGCGCCAGACCAGAGCGATTCACCGGCGTCCACCCCGAAACCATGCACGCAAGCGCTGCAACGCCGAGGGCTTGCGCGGCGGCGGCACGTCTTGCAAGTCGCTCGCAGGATTGGTCTGGTGCTCGTACATGTCGATGAGCAGCAGCGCTTCGCCCAAGGTCCGCCAGGCCAGCAGCTCGAACTGGTCAAAGCTTTCGCTTTCTTTGGTGCTGCGCCGCTCCAGCATCAGTTGCCAGTCTGCAATGGCGTTGCGCAGCTCGCGCAGTGCACGCTGGTAGGCGCCAAACTCGTACAGCGCGTGCCACGCTGAGCCCAGGCCAGTCAAAAACAGCTGATGTTCACGCGCGCTGTGCGACAAGGTCACCACGCGGCGCGTGATCTCGGTGGTGTCCGTACTGGTGCGGCGGATGCGAACTGCCTCGTCGATCTGCGAGGACAACGCACCAAGGCTGTCACGCAGCTGGCGCGAGTCCTCGTCGGCAACGCCCTCGCGCAAAAAGCGGCTGATGTCTCCAAACGACTGGAGCGTCAGCAATTGACTGGGGCGCGTGGCAGGCATGGTGTCACCCATTGTGCGCTGGCCGACGCGCAGTACAAGCCCCGAAAAGCGGGTGAAAACGCGAAGTCACGCACCACCCCAGGTCTGCCGGCAGGCTGCCAACGCTACCCTCAGGCCGTACCGCCCACCGTCAAGCCTTCGATGCGCAGCGTGGGTTGCCCCACGCCCACGGGCACGCTCTGGCCTTCCTTGCCGCAGGTACCCACGCCGCTGTCGAGGCGCATGTCGTTACCGATCATGGTCACCTTCTTGAGCGAGTCGGGGCCGCTGCCGATGATGGTGGCGCCCTTGACGGGGTACTGGATCTTGCCGTTTTCCACCCAGTACGCTTCGCTGGCCGAGAACACGAACTTGCCCGAGGTGATGTCCACCTGSCCGCCGCCGAAGTTGCTGGCGTACAGGCCCTTCTTGATGCTGGCGATGATCTCTTGCGGGTCCTTGTCGCCGCCCAGCATGTAGGTGTTGGTCATGCGCGGCATGGGGATGTGGGCATAGCTTTCGCGGCGGCCGTTGCCGGTGGGTGCCACACCCATCAGGCGTGCGTTCAGCGAGTCCTGGATGTAGCCCTTCAAGATGCCATCCTCGATCAGCACATTGCGCTGGCTGGCATGGCCTTCGTCATCCACGTTCAGCGAACCTCGGCGGTCGGCAATGGTGCCGTCGTCCAGCACAGTGACACCCTTGGCAGCCACGCGCTGGCCAATGCGGCCACTGAACGCGCTGGAGCCCTTGCGGTTGAAGTCGCCTTCCAGCCCGTGGCCGATGGCCTCGTGAAGCAGGATACCGGGCCAGCCTGAGCCSAGCACCACGGTCATCTCGCCCGCCGGGGCGGGGCGAGATTCCAGATTGACCAGGGCCGCGTTCACGGCCTCGTCAACGTACTTACCCATTTGCTCGTCGTCGAAGTAGGCGAGACCAAAACGACCACCGCCGCCAGCAGAGCCCATCTCACGTCGGCCGTTCTGCTCGGCAATCACCGTGACCGACAGCCGCACGAGCGGTCGCACATCGGCCGCCAGGGTGCCATCGGCGCGCGCCACCAGCACCACGTCGTATTCACTGGCCAGCCCCGCCATCACCTGCGCCACGCGCGGGTCCTTGGCCCGGGCGCGCTGCTCCAGCCGCTCCAGCAGCGCCACCTTGGCCGTGCTGTCCAGCGAGGCAATCGGGTCCACGCCCGGGTACAGGCTGCGGCTGGATGCTACCTTTTTAGGAGCTACCCGCACTTTGCCTGCGTTCGCTATAGACGAAATAGACCGTACGGTGCGCGCTGCGTCCAGCAGCGATGCCTCGGAGATGTCGTCCGAATAGGCAAAGGCCGTCTTCTCGCCACTGACAGCACGCACCCCCACGCCCTGGTCGATGCTGAAGGAGCCTGTCTTGACGATGCCCTCTTCCAGGCTCCAGCCTTCACTGCGGGTGTACTGGAAGTACAGGTCTGCATCGTCCACTTGGTGGGTGCGGATCTCGGCCAGTGCGCGGGCGAGGTGGCCTTCGTCCAGGCCAAAAGGGGTCAGCAGCAGTTCACGGGCAACATCAATGCGCTGGCTGGTGGCCGCACGCTGGGGCGCGGCAGTGGTGGAGCGGAAAGTCATCGAAGCATTTTAGGCGCCTGACCAGCCCCTGCCCGTGTGGAGCCCACATGTCCCTATTTGACCCTGGCGCCCCGTCAGCGCCGCCCCGCCGCCTTACGCGGCGGTCTGGTCATCCAGGCCGGCCTCGGTCGCATGGGCCTGCACCGACTCGATGCCCGCGTCCCGGGCCTTGGCACCGGAGTACATCTGGCTTTGGCCAATCACCTGGCCATTGGCGGCCTTCAACGTGAAATATGGCGCTCCGTTCTTGGCACTGAGCCTGCCAAAACGGCCATCGTTCGGAGCGTTCTTGCGCACCGCCTCGATACCACCAAGCGCGCTGGCTCGAGACTCGTACATCTCGCTGGTCAGGATGACCTGACCGTTGGCGGCCAGCAGGTTGAAGACAAACTTGTCGTTTTTCGACTTCTTGAGCTCGAACTTCGCCGCCATGGGGAAACCCTCCGGATGCTGAGCGGCCAAAACACGGTTGGCCAGCCGGTTTGTACCCCGAGGGCGTGTTCCAGGCAACCAGGCCCACAAGGCCCTACAGTGCTGCCGGGAGAGGATCCTTGGTTTCCTGCTTCTGGGATCGCGCCACCGACATCAGGATGCCCAGTGCCAGCCCTAGCGTCACCATGGCGGTGCCGCCATAGCTGATGAAGGGCAAGGGGACGCCCACCACCGGCAGGATGCCACTCACCATGCCCATGTTCACAAAGGCATAGGTGAAAAAGATCATAGATACCGCGCCCCCCATGAGGCGGCCAAACAAGGTAGTGGCGCCTGCGGCAATGGCCAGGCCGCGCCAGACCAGCAGCAGAAAACTCACCAGCAGGAACAAGTTGCCCGCCAGGCCAAACTCTTCCGAATAGGCGGCAAAAATGAAGTCGGTGGTGCGCTCGGGGATGAACTCCAGGTGGGTCTGAGTACCCGCCATGAAGCCCTTGCCCCACAGGCCGCCCGAGCCGATGGCGATCATGCCCTGGATGATGTGAAAGCCCTTGCCCAGCGGGTCGCGGGTGGGGTCCAGCAAGGTGCAGATGCGCTGCTGCTGGTAGTCGTGCAGCACCACCCATCGCACGCCATCCGCGCACAGCTGGTCGCCCAGCAGCACCAGGGTAGCAATGCCCACACCGCCAATCAGCACCGGGGGCAAGATCAGCTTCCAGGACAGGCCCGCAAAAAAGATCACCGAGAGCCCCGCAGCCAGCACCAGCAGCGAGGTACCGAGGTCGGGCTGCTTCATGACCAGGCCCACTGGAACCGCCAGCAGCAGGCCCGCCGCCGCAAAGTCCAAGGGACGCAGCGTGCCCTCGCGCTTCTGGAACCACCAAGCCAGCATCAGTGGCATGGCGATCTTGAGGATTTCGCTGGGCTGGATCACGATACCCACGTTGATCCAGCGCGTAGCCCCTTTTTTGGTGATGCCAAACAGCGCCACCGCCACCAGCAGGGCCACCCCGGTCAGGTACAGCGGCACGGCGCAAGCCATGATTTTCTGGGGGGGCACCTGGGCCACCATGAACAGGATGGCTCCTGCAATCAGCATGTTGCGCCCGTGGTCCACAAACCGCGTGCCGTGGTCATAACCCGACGAATACATGGCCAGCAACCCCGCGCTGGCCAGCATCAGCACCAGCAACAGGAGGGGAAGGTCAAAGCCCCGGAACAGGGGTGCCAGACGCTGGACGAGCGTGGGCTTTTCAAAAACGACGGCCATTCCCCGATTATCGGGGGGATGCCGGGCGTCAGAGCAGCCAACGCCCTGGCAGAGAGATCGCCAACAGCGGCACTACCCTGCCTGCCGGAAGGCCATCACGGCCTGGTTGCGCAGGGTGCGCAGCAGGCCCAGGGCCTTGTCATCCACCACAATGCCCCCCGGTGTGGCCTGATCGGCATAGATGAGGGCAAAGGGCTGCCCCTTGATTTGCAGCGGCAGCAGCAGGAACGACGGTGCATTGACGCCCTTGCGGTACCACTCGGGCAGCCGCGCCTGCATGCGGGGCTCGGTGGCGTCGTTGATCAGGGTGTCTGCACCGCGCAGGCACACGGCGGCAAACAGGTCGCCCTGGGCCTTGAGGGGTACCTTGAGGGCCCGCACGGCCACCTCGCTGCCCTCCCCCAGGCCAAAGCGCCCGGTCAACATGTCGGTGCGGGCCTCGCGCAGGCAAAACACCATGCGTCGGAAACCCAGCGCGCGGAACATGGTCTCCAGGATCATGCGCAGTACGTCGTTGAGCTGAAAACTCTCGACCATGGCGTTGGTGATGTCCTGAATGCCTGCAGCCAGCACCTCATTGACCTGCGCCACCGACACCGCCCCTCCGGCCTGGGACTCCAGCACGGCAGGCAGGGGCTGGGTTTCGTTCACGCGCAACTCGTGGGCGCCCAGCGCGTCATCGGGGGCCACAGACGCACCCGCAGCCGACGGCAGCTTGAGCAGGCGGGCGGCTGGTGTGTCCGGCGCCACGCGCAGGTCCAGCGCCTCGGCCAGTGCCACCAGCTTGTGGCGCGCACGCAGGGTGGCTTCGGCAATGGCCTCAGCCGACAGCGCCAGCGTGCGTGCGTAGCGCATGCCCACTTGGCCCAGCTGCCCCTCCAGCTGAGCAGGTTCGCAGAACAGCAAGGCGCTGGCGACCTCGTTGGCCGCCATGGCCGCCCAGCGCAGGCGCTCCACCCCCTGCTCGGGCGCGCGCTGCATGGGTGAGCCCAGCGGCTTGCGCATGCAGCGCTGCAGGCTTTCGGGCAGACCCCAGACACGCGCCACGCCCACTCCCAGATCCTCAAACCCCAGGCCCAGCACCTGTACCGATGCAGCCTCTTCCCCGCCCTCCATGCGCCCCGAGGCCACCAGGCTGCGCACCTGCCGGGCCTCTTCAGGAAAGTAGAACTCGCACAGCATGCGCCCCAGGTTCTGGAACATCGCCCCGATGAAGGCCTCCTCGGCCGCCTGGCTGGTGCTGCACAGCTCGGCCGCGACCGAGCCCGCCATCATGGCGCGCAAAAATTCCTCGCGCATCTGGCTGGCATGGGCCTTGTCCTGCATGTGGTCCAGCAACACCAGGCTCAGCGCCATGTTCCGCACTGCATTGAAGCCCACCAGGCTCACCGCGCGCGACACGGTGCTGATGGTGCCCCGGCTGGCGTGGGCGTAATGCACGCTATTGACCAGACGCAGCAGCTTGTTGGTGAGCGCCACGTCTTTCAGGATCTCGTGGGTCAGGTCGCTGATGCTGTCGTCTTCCGAATTGGCCACACGCTGGATGCGGGCCACAGAATCCGACAAGGCCGGGAAGTCGCTCTTGTGGCGCATGCGCCGCAGCAAAAAGTCCAGCGTGGCGTTGCTCGCGGCCGATGGCGCACTGGCCGGAGCCGCCCAGGCACGCAGCGCATCCCGAAAGTCCGCCGCCGTGGCGTAGCGCTGCGCGGGGTCGCGTGCCATGGCCCGCTGCAGGATGGCGCGCAGGCCGTCGTCCACGCCCGGCCCCAAGTCGGCGGGCAGCGCCAGGTTTTCGTTGGCAATGCGGTACAGCGCCTGCCAGGTGTCTTTTTGGTGGATGAGGGGGCGCCCGGTCAGCATCTCGATGAGCACCAACGCGGCGGAATACACGTCCATCCCCGGGGTGGGTGCAGCGCCCGCCGCTGCCTCCGGTGCCATGTAGGCGGGCGTGCCGCTGGCCAGCTGGGCATCGGGCGCTGCCTGCACGGGGGCCGCCATGCCAAAGTCCATCACCCGGGCGTGCCGGTGCGCATCGATCATGATGTTGGACGGCTTGAGATCGCGGTGCACGATACCCGCCTGGTGGGCGGCATGCAAGCCATCAAGCACATCCACCAAAAGTGCCACGGCGTCATGCGGCGTACAGCGCCCCTGCTGGGCCAGGTGTTCGGCCAGCGTGTGGCCTGGCACGTACTCGAACACGATATAGGGCTGCGAGCCCTGCACGTCGGCCTCGAACACCGGCACGATGTAGGGGTGGGCCAGGCGCCCGACATGGCGCGCCTCGCGCAGCCACTGCTCCAGCACGGAAGGGTCCTGGTCCTGCATGGGGCGCATGAGTTTGATGGCCACTTCGCGCTGCAGACGGGGGTCCAGCGCCAGCCACACGGTGGCCTGGGCGCCCCGGCCCAGCTGCTTCTTGAGCTCAAACCGACCCAGCGAGGCAGGCGGCTTATCGCCTGATCCGAGCGCCCATCGTCTGGCAGTGGAAAGCGGGGCAAAATCGGTCATGGTGCGGGTAGCAAAACCAGGCGCCGCACGGTGTGGCGCCCCGGTACGCACATCTTATGCCTGCGCCAGCCCGGTTAAAGCAGTGATTCCCCTGCCCCGATCACTTTCTGTCTCATGACCACCACCCACCTGCTGTACCTGCACGGTTTTCGCTCGTCCCCATCGTCGTCCAAGGCCCGCCAGACTGCGGCCTACATGGCAGCCCACCACCCCTCCGTGACCTTCTGGTGCCCCCAGTTGCCGCCATCGCCGCGGGCCGCCATGGCGCTGGTGGCGCAGGGCATTGCCGATTGGCCCCAGCCGTCCATGGCCGTGATCGGCTCTTCGTTGGGCGGCTTCTACGCCAGCTGGGTGGCGCAGCACGCGGGCTGCCCCAGCGTGATGCTCAACCCCGCCGTGGACCCGGCACGCGACCTGGCCCGCTACATCGGCGAGCAAACCACCTGGCACGACCCGAACGAGCGGTTTTATTTTCTGCCGGAGTACATCGACGAGTTGCAGGCCCTGGACATGCGGGGTCGCTCGCCCGCGGCCCCTGAGCTGGCCATCATTGCCAAGGGCGACGAAGTGCTGGACTGGCGCGAGATGGTGGGGCGCTACCCGCAGGCCAAGCAGGTGGTACTGGAGGGAGGCGACCACGCGCTGGGCAATTATGGGGACTACCTGCCCTTGTTGAGCAAGTTTCTGCGGTTGGCCTGAATGCGCGGCGGCCGTCCGCCACGCATTCGGTCAGGGCTTGAGGTGCGACGAAATCCGCCGACCCTGCTCCCGCCACCGCTCATAGTCCGCCGGGTATGCAGCACGGTATCGCTTGAGGTGAAACGCAGCCTCGTCGTCCAGCCCTAGCATCGTGGCGCTTTCGATCAGCGGCTCGATCACCCGGGGTTCGGGCGAGAAGTGCAGCAGCTTGTTGGCCACCCCAAAGACTTGGCCCGCATTGCTGGGTGAAAGCTCGATGGTGGTCAGCAGCGCAAAATCGACTTGATCGGTGAAGAAGGGGGTGTTACCCACCTTGCGAACGGTGTCCTGGCGCAGGGACGGCGGCCGGTCGGCGAGCGGTTTGTACAACTGGCCGACGCGATAAAAATCCCAGCCCACGTAGGCCCCTGTTGCCAGAGCGGCCACGATAATGCCGGCCGCCCCCCGGCGTGCGCCCAGCGAGCGTGCCCAGCCGGGCAGCTGCCAGCGCCACAGCAACGCGACAGCCAGCACCGTGACCAGCTGGAACGGCCCGTACCACAGCGGAAACTCCAGCAGGCTGTGCAGACCCAGCGGCGCCAAGATGCCCCAGGCCAGTTGCCGCGCTGGATCGGTCTCGCGCCAGGGCTTTTCGCGCAGCACCCACACCACCACCACGGCACAAAAGATCAGCGCCACCGGCACGCCCAGCTCCACCGCAAGGTGCAGGGGCAGGTTGTGGGCGTTGTCCAGCAGCACACAAAACCGCTCGCCCGGGAACACGGTGACGTAGTGCGCGTAGTCCAGCTCCCCCCAGCCCCAGCCCACCCAGGGCTTTTGGGCGATCAGGTGCAGCACATTGGCCCACAGCACGCGGCGGCTGGTGCAACCAGGCTCTTCGTCGAGGATGCGCACAAACAGCCCATCCGATGCGAACCCGGTCCAGTCCAGCAGTAAACGGGGCAGCAGCCAGGCCGCTGCGCCATACAACACGAGGCCAACCAGTCCCAGCCCCAGAGCAAGGCGCCCCCAAGACACCCGCCAGCAGAAAATCAGACCCAGCATCAACAGCCACTGTGCAGCCCCGGTACGCGACGCCGTGGCCGCGCTCGACATCGCCAGCAATGCCAGCCCACAAGCCACCAGCACACTGGTCGCCCAGCCGGGCCACGCCGTGCCTCCCTGGTGTGGCCCGGCAGGGCCGGGGTGTTCCAGACGCCCCTGCACCTGGACCAGGGTCCACAGCAAGGCCCACACACCCAGGCTCAACAGCGTGGCCTGCTGATTGCGCTGGCGCACGTTGCCAATGGCCTGGCCCAGGGTGGAGGGCTGCACTCCTGGCAGGCCAGGGTCCCCCAGAAAGTACTGCAGCAGCCCGATGCCTGCACTGATCAGTGCCGCTACGAGAAGGCCCGCCGCCAGCATCCGGCTCGACACTAGGGCTGGCGCAACCCCGGTCTCCCCTTCCTGATACCGCCCAGGCGAACTGCCGCAGCGAGCCAGGGCCAGCAGCACCAGCACCGCGCCGCAGCCCCAGGACGCCAGCAGGGGCCAGAAGTTGTTGATGGGGGCCTGCGTGAAGCAGAACAGGAACGGCAGCGCCAGTGCCAGCAGTGTCAGCGGCGTGGCCATGGTGGCAAAGGGCATGGGATGGCAGGTCGGGCAGAAAGGGCGCGCCGTGGATCATATGCGCGGCTGCCCGGGTACCCGCTGGCGCCCATGGGACAATCGCCGCCATGCACGCATTGTTTGAAGAAGCCGGCAAATTTCTCGCCGGCCGTATCCTGTCCGAAGCCGATACCTCCGCCCAAGTGGAGCTGGACTCGGGCAAACGGGTCAAGGTCAAGGCCGCCCACATCCTCCTGAAGTTCGAAAAACCCGCCCCGGCAGAACTCGTCGCCCAGGCCCAGGCCGTGGCCGAGACCATCGAGCTGGACCTGGCCTGGGAGTTCGCGCCCGAAGACGAATTTGGCTTTGCCGACCTGGCGCGAGACTATTTCTCCGAGAACGCCACGCTGGCCCAGCAGGCCGGTGCGCTGTTCCGCCTGTACGACGCGCCCCACTACTTCCGCCGCGCGGGCAAGGGCCGCTTCAAGAAGGCCTCGGCCGAGATCCTGCAGCAGGCGCTGGCCGCCATCGAGAAGAAAAAGGCCATCCTGGCGCAGATCGACGAGTGGGCCGCAGCGCTCGGACGCGGCGAATGCCCGCAGCCCATCCGCGACCAGCTCTACAAGATCTTGTTCAAGCCGGACAAGAACGCGCCCGAATACAAGGCCGTGGTCGAGGCCAGCCGCGCCACGCACACCGCACCGCTGGACCTGCTGCAAAAAGCGGGTGCCATCGACTCGGCCTACCAGTTCCACTGGAAGCGCTTTCTGTTCGAGAACTTCCCCAAGGGCACGGGCTTTCCCGCGCTCACGGCGCCCGTCATTGCCGACGAGCTGCCGCTGTCGTCCGCACAGGCGTACTCCATCGACGATTCGCAGACCACCGAAATCGACGATGCGCTGTCGGTACAAGGCCTGGGCACCGGCACCGTGGTGCTGGGCATCCACATCGCCGCACCCGGCCTGGCCATCCAGCCGGGCAGCGCCATCGACCAGCTCGGACGCGCCCGCCTGTCCACCGTGTACATGCCGGGCTACAAGATCACCATGCTGCCGGATGACGTGGTGCAGACCTACACGCTGGACGAAGGCCGCGCCAACCCGGCCGTGTCTCTATATGTGACCATCGACGAGGCCACACTGGAGTTCAAGGGCTCCGCAACCAAGCTGGAGCGCGTGCACGTGGCCGCCAACCTGCGCCACGACCAGCTCGATGCGGTGGTGACCGAAGAATGGCTGTCCAACCCGGCGTTTGAGCACCAAAACGACCCCAAGCGCTTGTCCGAATTGCGCCCACAGCTATCCTTTTTGCACCGCCTCGCCAAGGACCTCAAGGCCCGTCGCGAAGTGGTGCGTGGCAAGCCCGAGAACTTCAACCGGCCGGACTACAACTTCCGTCTGGTCGGCAACAACGGTGCCGAGCCCACGGGCGATGAACAAGTGCAGATCAGCGTTCGCCAGCGCGGCGCGCCACTCGACCTGATCGTGGCCGAGGCCATGATCGTGGCCAACAGCACCTGGGGCAGCTGGATGGCCGAGCTGGGCGTGCCCGGCATCTACCGCAGCCAGGCCAGCATGGCGCCGGGCGTGAAGGTGCGCATGGGCACCAAGGCGCTGCCGCACGCAGGCATCGGTGTCAAAGCCTATTCGTGGGCCACATCGCCCCTGCGCCGCTACACCGATCTGGTGAACCAGTGGCAGATCATTGCCTGCGCCCGCCATGGCAAGACCGCCGCACTGGCCGCGCCCTTCAAGCCCAAGGACGCCGACCTGTTCTCCATCATCAGCAGCTTCGATGCGGCCTACAGCGCCTACAACGGCTACCAGGCCGGCATGGAACGCTTCTGGACGCTCAAGTACGTGGAGCAGAACGGCATCACCGAGCTGAACGCCACGGTCTTCAAGGAAGGCCCGGGCGGCAGTTTCCTTGTCCGCGCCGACGACATTCCGCTCGTGTTCCCCGTGCTGGGCGCGCAGAACCTGCCGCGCGGCGCGCGCCTCAAGGTCAAGCTGGGCGAGGTGGACGAAATCACCCTGGACATCCACGGCACCGTGATCGAGCGCCTGGACGACCCCGCCGACACCAGCGACGATGGCCCGGTGGACGATGCCGAGGACGACGACACCGTGGCGGGGCCCATCGCCATTGCGGTGGACGTGAACGAGGCCCCCGCAGACGCCACTGCAGCAGCACCGGCCGCCTAAGCCCCGGACAGCCCCTGATAATTGCCGGCGATGAAACTCCCTGCCTTCCTCCGCACCTTCAGCACGCTGCAGCTTGCGCTGGGCGTCTCCATCGCCGTACACGCTGCACTCATCTCCGTGCGCTTCATTGACCCCGAGGGCTTCAACCGGGTGTTCCAGGACACGCCGCTCGAAGTCATCCTGGTCAACGCCAAGTCGAACGAGCGGCCCGACAAGGCCCAGGCGATTGCCCAGGCCAACCTGGCAGGCGGTGGCGATGCAGAGAAGGGCCGGGCCACCAGCCCCCTGCCCTATTCGGCCCTGACCACCATCGGTGACGACTACGAAGAAGCCCAGCGCAAGATGGACGCGATGCAGGAGCAGCAGGCCCAGCTGCTGGCCCAGTTGCGCAAGCAGCTGGCCACCATGCCCGCGCCCGATCCGCGCCAGGCCAGCCAGAGCGGAGAACAGGCCAGCGAGCAGGAAAAGCGCCGCCAGCTGGTCAAGCTGCTGGCCGAGATAGAAAAACGCATCAACGAAGARAACKCGCGCCCCAAGAAGCGCTACATCAGCCCCGCCACCCGCGAGGAAGCCTACGCCGTGTACTACGACGCGCTGCGCCGCAAGGTCGAGGACAAGGGCACCGAAAACTTCCCGGAGCAGGGCGGGCGCAAGCTGTACGGCGAGCTGACGATGATCGTCACCGTCAACCACGACGGCCGCGTGCTGGGCACCGAGATCGTGCAAGGCTCAGGCAACGGCACGCTGGACCGCCGCGCCGAAGCCATTGCCCGCGCCGCAGGGCCGTTTGGCGCCTTTGATGCCGAGATGCGCAAGAAGGCCGACCAGATCGCCATGGTGGCGCGCTTCAAGTTCACCCGCGACCAGACCCTGGAAACCGTTGTGAAGTAACTGCCCGGCGGGTGCGCAGCGAGGCCCTTCTCGCAGGCCGCCAAGGCCTCCACGCCCACCTGCCCGCCCCACAGAACACACAGCACGGCCGCCCGTACCGCCAGCCCCACGCCGCCCTAGCCACCCATGACATCTCCCGCCTCCCCTGCCGACCTGTACTGCGTGATGGGCAACCCGGTCGCCCACAGCCGCTCGCCTGCCATCCACGCCCGTTTTGCCGAGCTGACCGGTGAACACATTGTCTACGAACGCCGCCTGGTGCCCATGGATGGGTTTGCCCAAGGCGTGCGCGCGTTCGCGGCAGAGGGCGGGCGCGGCTGTAACGTCACCGTGCCCTTCAAGACCGACGCGCCGGGCCTGGCGACCGAGTGCAGCGAACGCGTGCGGCTGGCGGGCGCCGCCAACACGCTCACCTTTCGCGCCGACGGCAGCATCTACGCCGACAACACCGACGGTCTGGGCCTGGTGGCCGACATCACGCACAACGCAGGGGTGTCGCTGGCCGGGCGCGACGTACTGCTGGTGGGTGCCGGTGGCGCGGCCGCAGGTGTGCTGGGCCCGCTGCTGCTGGCAGGCGCCCGCCACATCACCGTGGCCAACCGCACCCTGGCCAAGGCGCAAGCGCTGGTGCAGTCGCACAGCGCACTGGCAGCGCTACAAAAAGCAGAGCTGTCGGCACAAGATCCACTAGCGCTATCGGCCAATTTCGATGTGATCATCAACGCCACGGCCAGCAGCCTCTCTGGCGGCGGTGTGCCGGTCCCCGCCAGCGTGCTGCGCCCGGGCGCTCTGGCCTACGACATGATGTACGGCCCCGCAGCGCAAGGCTTCCTCGACTGGGCGCGCCAGCACGGTGCGGAGCCCCGTGACGGCCTGGGCATGCTGGTGGAACAGGCCGCTGAAGCCTTCTTGCTGTGGCGCGGTGTGCGCCCGCCTTCGGCCCAGGTGCTGCGCGAAATGCAGCAATCCATGGCCGCCTGAGCCCCGAGGACGCCCCGATGAAAGCCGTGCTGCGCTGGCTGGGACTGCTGGTGATCGCCTTCGTGGCGTTGCAGCTGTTCTTCGTGCTGCGCATTGCCGCCATGGTGGCGATCAACCCCCAATCCACCACCTTCCAACGCTCTGAAGCCTGGACGCTACTGGCCAGCAAAGGCCACGTGCCCTGGCGCCAGCAATGGGTGCCGTACGCGGACATCTCCGACCACCTCAAGCGCGCCGTCATTGCCTCGGAAGACGATGGTTTTGTGAACCACGACGGCGTGGACTGGAACGCCATCGAAAAAGCCTGGGAGCGCAACGCCAAGGCCGAAGCCCTGGCCAGCAAGGCGCAGGCCCGTGCCCCCGAGCGCCCGGTGCGTGCGCCCAAGATCCGGGGTGGCTCCACCATCACCCAGCAGCTGGCCAAAAACCTGCTGCTATCGGGCGAACGCACGCTGCTGCGCAAGGGCCAGGAGTTCGTGCTCACACTGGCGCTGGAGCAGTTGCTCTCCAAGCAGCGCATCCTGGAGATCTACCTCAACAACGTGGAATGGGGCGAAGGCGTGTTCGGCGCCGAGGCGGCCGCGCAGCACTACTTCCGCAAAAGCGCCAGCCGCCTGGGCACTGCCGAAGCCGCGCGCCTGGCCGTGATGCTGCCCGCGCCCAAGCGCTTTGAGAAAACGCCCGGCTCGGCGTATCTGGCAGGACGGACACGCACGATCCTGGGACGCATGGGCGGCGCAGAGCTGCCCTGAAGCCGGCTGTCGGCAGCGTCACCCACGCCGCTGCAGCCATAGCGCGGACGCTCCGTCCGGCCGCAGCGTCACTTGAAACCTGGGGGCCCGCACGGCGCCCCCGACCGGCAGCCGCACCGTGTACCGCTGCAACAGCATGGCCGCCAGCAGCGTCATCTCCAGCATCGCAAAGTGCTGGCCAATGCACACGCGAGGCCCCAGGCCGAACGGAATCCACGCGCCCCGAGGAATGGACGGAGCGCCGTCCAGAAACCGCTCGGGCACAAAACGGTCCGGCTCGGCAAACCAGCGCGCATCGCGGTGCAGCACCCAAGGGGTGATGCGCAGCATGGCGCCCCGGGGGACCGGCACGCCGCCCAGCGTGATGGGCGCGGTGGTGCGGCGGCTCATCAGCGCGGCGATGGGGGGGTACAGGCGCAGCGCCTCTTTGAGCGTGGCGCCCAGCCAGGGCAGTTGGGCCAGATGCTCGGGGCCGGGGGTGCCGCCCTGCAGCACGGCATCAACCTCCGCCTGGGCACGCTGCGCGGCCTCGGGGTGTGGGGCCATGAGCAGGGTCCACCACAGCAGCGTGGTGGCGCTGGTTTCGTGCCCGGCCTGGAAGCTGACGATGCACTGGTCAAACACCTCTTGCGCAGACAAGGCCTCGCCGGTTTCCTCGTCGCGCAGGGCCAGCAGCATCTGCAGCAGGTCCGTGCGCGCAGGGGCATCGGGCGGGGGCACCTCGGCCTGGCGGGCATGGATGTGGCGCCACACCAGCCCCTTCAACGACCGGATAGCCCGCCGCTTGGCCGCCTTGCCCGGCAGGGGCAGCCAGTCGGGCAGCGTGAAGGGCATGAACATTTCGCGGAAGGCGGCTTCCGACAGCGTCTGCGTGGCCCAGGCGGCTTCGCGCACATCGGCCTGCGCCGAGGTGCTGAACAGCGTGCGCAGGATCACATCCATGGCCACGTCCGTCCACAGCACGTCCACGGCCACCTGCGCGCCGGCCTGGCCCGGAGGCACGGCAGCGTCAAGCGCGCTGCGGGCGGCATCGGTCATCAGTTGTGCGTAGCCTGCCACCCGCTTGGGAGTGAAGGCGGGCATCAGCATGCGGCGCTGGCGCTGCCAGGTGGCACCTTCGGTCACCAGCACGCTCTGGCCAAACACTTCTTCAAACACCGCAATGCCACGCTCCCAGCGGATGAGCTGGTCGGCATGGGTGACGAGTGCCTCGCGCACGAGGTCGGGGTGCATCAGGTCCCACGCATCTTCATACCCTAGTCGCATGCGGGTGAGGTCGCCATGCTCGCGCTGCAGTTGGGTGACAAAGCCCAGGTAGTCGGCCCGCATGGCGCGCAGCAGCGGCAGGCCCCACCAACGGGTTCGCGGTCCGCGTGGCGTTGCAGGCGTGGGGGGATGAGTGGGAGAAGTAACAGAGGACGTGGTGGCTGTGGGCGAGTTCATGCCCCACATGCTGCAGCGCAGCGACGAGTCGGTATTGAACGATTGCGACAGCCCCCGTCGCCTACACTCGCGCCCCATGGCAAGCTTGGCCCCCCTTTCCCCCCGGCACCCTGCCGGGTTGATCCCCTCGGGAGAACTGTGGCTGCCGCGCGCCAGCCTCACGGCCTGCCTGCGCGCGGCCATGGCGCGTAGCACGGTGGGCCACGCGCTCAGCGATGCGCAGCGCATCAACCGCTTCCCCGCATCCCCCTTGTGCAGCCTGAGCTGGTGGTTTGAAGGCCGCAGCGAGGCCCTGGTGGCCGAGCGCCCCGACACCATGCCCACGCAGCACAGCCCGCGCGAGGCCTACCCCGGCCGCTGGGTGCTTGCAGGCCCGCAGACGCGCCCCACTTCCAGCTACTGCGCAGGGCCCACGCACGCCATGATGGTGATGTTCATGCCCGACGCGCTGCACCAGCTCACCGGCGTGGACCCCGGCGCCCTGACCGACCGCATGGTGGACGCGCAATCCCTGTTGCCGCCCGACTGGCTGGCGCTGTGCGAAACGGTGCAAAACCTGCCCGACAACGCGGCCCGCCTGCAGCACCTGGAAGACTTTCTGGAGCCCCGCTGGCAGGCCTGCCGCCCCGCCCAGACATTGCCCACACAGCGCTACGGCGACTGGGCTGCGCACCTGGCGCAGCGCGCCGCCCTGTCAGCCCCCGGCCGCAGCCTGCGCCAGCTGGAGCGGCGCATCAAGCGCTGGGCCGGGCTGCCCCTGCGCGAGCTGCGCGGCTTTGGCAAGGCCGAGCAGGCGTTCTTCGACACCATCGCGGCCGATGCATCCCAAGGCAGCGTCAAATGGGCAGATGTCGCAGCGAGCGCCGGGTTCTCGGACCAGTCGCACCTGTGCCGCGTCACGCGCCGCATCACGGGCTATGCACCGCAGGCGCTGTATGACGGCATCTATGGGGACGAAGCTTTCTGGGCCTATCGCATCTGGGTGTAGCGCTGCCCAGGTCCTTGCCTGGCATGCAGGCCCGGCGCCCGTATCATCCCCGCCATGCTTGCCAAGTTGATGAGTTTCCTTCTGCTGGGGATCGTGCGGTTTCTCACCGGCTCCCAGGCCCGCTGGTATGGCTGCCCGCCMAAGGCCGAGCAGCGYATCTAYTTYGCCAACCACCAGAGCCACGCCGACMTSGTGMTGATCTGGGCGGCSCTGCCCGARGAGCTGCGCAGCATCACGCGGCCCATCGCTGCCAAGGATTACTGGACGAAGACGCCGTTCCGGCAGTGGATCACCACCGCCGTGTTCAACGCCGTGTATGTGGACCGCCAGGCCACGCCCGCGCGGCCGGTTGCGCCGGTGGCGGCCGAGCCCACTGGGGCACCAGCCACGCCGAGCGATGCAGACACGGCCGCCGCAGGTGGCCCAGACCCATCGCCCGAAGCCCCGCCGCGCGCGCCAACCCCCGAGGAGTTGCGTTCCGCCCTGCCAGAGTCCGACCCGCTGGCCCCGCTGGTGCGCGCGCTCGAGAGCGGCGACTCCATCGTGATCTTCCCGGAAGGCACGCGCGGCCATGGCGACGAGCCCCAGTCGTTCAAATCCGGCCTGTTCAAGCTGGCACAGATGTTTCCSSAGGTGGTGCTGGTGCCCGCATGGATCAACAACGTGCAGCGCGTGATGCCCAAGGGCGAGRTSGTGCCKGTGCCSATCCTGTGYTCSGTSACCTTYGGCGCGCCCATCCAGCTCGAAGCGGGTGAAGAGCGCCGCCCGTTCCTCGACCGCGCGCGCCGCGCCGTCATCGCTCTGCGGGAAGTCTGAGCATGACCCGTCCGAAGCCCCTGACCTTGCCGAATGCTGCGCCCTGGAGCGCGCGCTGACATGAACCAATTCCTGCGCAACCTCACCGCCACCCAGCAGATCGGGGCCTTGTTCCTGGTCGTGTTCGGCATCCTGTCCATCGTCACCGTGTGGGCCTTCGTGCGCAATCTGCGCGAGCACGCCAGCGACGACCCCGAAGCCGAAGCCCGGGCCCTGGAAGCCAAGCGCTTCTGGGGGCTGCTCAAGACCTCCTGGGTCATGGCCACGGTGTTTTGGATCGGCTGGGTGCTGGGCGAAACGGTGGCCACGGTGCTGTTTGCCATCGTGGGCTTTTTTGCGCTGCGCGAGTTCATCACCCTGTCGCCCACGCGCCGGGGCGACCACCGCAGCCTGGTGCTGGCGTTCTTCGTGGTGCTGCCCTTGCAGTTCTGGCTGGTGGGCAGCAAGCACTTCGACCTGTTCACCGTGTTCATCCCGGTGTACGTGTTTCTGGCGCTGCCCGTGGTGAGCGCACTGGCCAACGACCCCCAGCGGTTTCTGGAGCGCAATGCGAAGCTGCAGTGGGGCATCATGGTCTGTGTGTACGGCATGAGCCACGTGCCCGCGCTGCTGCTGCTCGACTTCCCGGGCTACCGCGACAAGGGCGCGTTTCTGGTGTTCTTTCTGGTGTTTGTGGTGCAGACCTGCATGCTGGTGCAGCACCTGCTAGGGCGGCGCTTTCCGCACAAACCGGTGGCGCCGCAAGTGAGCCAGAGCTTTCAGTGGACCAGCTGGCTGGCAGGCGTGGCCGCCGGGGGCCTGGCAGGCGGTCTGCTGACCTTCATCACCCCCTTCAAACCCGGCCAGGCGCTGGGCATGGCGCTGCTGGCCTGCGTGGCGGGCAGCCTGGGGCACCTGGTGATGAAAGCACTCAAACGCGACCGCGGCATCACCAGCTGGGGCATGCAGGGCATGTCCGTCACCGGTGCCGGGGGCTTGCTCGACCGGGTGGATGCGCTGTGTTTTGCAGCGCCCGTGTTCTTCCATTCGGCACGCTGGTACTTCGGCTTGTAGAAGAATCGGCCGATAGCGCTAGTTCCCATTGCCCCAATAGCTATAAAAACGAGAGCAAATGCGCATCCTTGGTATTGACCCCGGCCTGCAGACCACCGGCTTCGGCGTGGTGGACATGGACGGCCACAAGCTCAGCTACGTGGCCAGCGGCACCATCCGCACCACCACCCTCGCGCTGGGCGACTTGCCCGGGCGCCTGAAGATCCTGTTCGACGGCATCACCGAGGTCGCAGCCCGCTACCAGCCCGATGTGGCCTCGGTCGAGATCGTGTTCGTCAACGTCAATCCCCAGTCCACACTGCTGCTGGGACAGGCGCGGGGCGCAGCCATCACCGCCCTGGTGGCCAGCAATCTGCCCGTGGCCGAATACACCGCGCTGCAGATGAAAAAAGCCGTGGTCGGCCACGGCCGCGCCGCCAAAAGCCAGGTGCAGGAAATGGTGCGGCGGCTGTTGCAGCTGCCAGGCCTGCCGGGCACGGACGCAGCCGACGGCCTGGGCATGGCCATCACCCATGCACACGCCGGTTCCGCCATGGGCCGCTTGGGCGAAGCCGCCACGCTGAACCGGCGGCAGCATGCGATGTACAAGGATGGGCGGAGTTACTGAAATCCCGCCATGACCAAAGTCGAAGTACCTAGGTTTGGAGCATCGCCCATACTGCACCTGACAGGCGCACTTGGATCAGTTGCACTGTGAGTAGCCTCGAGGCGGTAGGGATGACGTCTCGCGCGCTACGCGCCTGGCCAAAAGGATCGAAGACTGAACTGCATCAAAGCTGGCCCCGGTCCCAGGCCAGTAGAGGCCACGCGGTCCTGAGCAGAGCGTCAGAATCTGCGGTTTGGTATCAATCTCCGCCCCTTCTCCGCGCTCCACCACCATCTCATAACGGATGGTTGAAGCGGGTTTGCCTCGAAAGGTCTCCAACACGCGTGCGTGATAGATGTGACGCTCCTCGGTCACTACGTCAGCTGCCTCGTGGTGCGCACTTTTATTGTGCAGTGGAGCTATGTCCACACGGGTGTGAACAACAAGGGCCGAGTAGGACGTCTGCGCAATCGCTTTTGCCAGAAACTCCCTTTCGGAAGACGCCATGGCTTCGGCAGAGTTCGTTTCTCCTGCGGCTGGCATCGTCACCGCAAAGGCACCGTCGGTGTTGAACCAGGAACCCGCGATAAATGTGGCTACCAACACGCTAGCGCGCAAACTCATGACTCACTCCCCGCTTCAGACGACGTCCCCTGAAAGACTGGCAAAGATTTGCCCTGCGCCGATCCGGAGGGAAAGGTGAATGCATCCCAGACACTCGCGGGATATCGACTGATATTGACTTCATTGCCCTGGTTGCCTCCGAGCATGAAGTAGTGTTTGCCATCACGGCTCTGGCCGACTGCAAACGCCACGTGCCCTCCGCCAGACCTGCTTTTGATACAGATGGCCCCATAAACTGGACTCTTGAGTTCCACGCCGAAGTTAGACCACTCCTTGGCTCTGAACGCATTTGGAGGAGGCAAGTAGCCGTGCTGGGACATGACCCAAGCCACGAACGATCCACACCAAGCGTCCTTCTTGCCAGAATCGTCTTTGGCCCAGTATTTGGCGGCCTTGTGATACTCCATGATGCGCGGATTGGCGCTGGCACCTGCCACTTCTTTCTGACCCAGTTCGCGTTCGGCCGTCGCGATCCAAGGAGCCCCCAAATCAGCGCTGGAGGGCGCGGGGTTGGTCAAGGCAAGCTTCGATTGCACCGTGTTTTCGGCGTCAGCCCGGCACATGAGCTCGGTCATTGTTTTGCTGCCAGGCCGAATCAACCCATCCGGACGCGTTATGCCTATGCTGCGTTGAAAGGCCTGAATCTTGAAAATGGTCCGCGCCCCGGGCGAACCATCTGCCACCAGTTGCTGAACACCCGGCATGTCAATCTCGTTCAGCAACCGCTGAACGATCATGGTGTCGTTCAAGGAATTGCGGCCGCCTTGGCCAACGGTATCCGTGATCATCGGCGTCTCCTATGCGCTCGCTGGATGTTCAAGGCTTTCACGCCAACTGCGTCTTCATCCGCTCCGCCCGCTCCTTCGGTGAGGGGTGGGTGGACAGAAAGTTGCTCGAATCACCGCCCGACATCGCGGCCAGCTTTTCCAGTGCGCTCACGCAGGCGCCAGGCTGGTAGCGCTTGGCTTTCATGAAGCCCATCGCGTAATCGTCGGCCTCGCGTTCGTTGCTTTGGGAGTGCTGGGCGCGCACCACTTTTTCAAACAGATCGCCCAATTGCGAGTCGGCGATGGCGCCGGCGCGGCTGTTGCTGGACGAGACGGCATTGCGCAGGGCGCTGGTGCGCAGGGCCGCCTGGATGCGGGCCTTGCTGTGGCCCTTTTTGACGTGGCCGATTTCGTGGCCGATGACGTAGCGCACTTCGTCATCGGTGAACTTGTCCATCAGGCCCGAGTACACACGGATGGTGCCGTTGGCCATGGCAAAGGCATTGATGTCTGGGGTGAGGTAGACCTTGAAGTTCATCTTCAGGCCGTCATACGTGCCCAAGCCCGCCGTGAGTTTGTTCAGGCGCGTGGCGTAAGGGTTGCCGGCGGGGGCAATGCGGTTTTGGCGGTCGCTTTCAGCGGCCATCTGGTCAAAGGCAGCCTTGACCTCGTCGTCGGTCAGCGACTCGGATTTGGCCAGGTCCTTGCCCGCGTCGAGCATCTTGCCCAGGTCAAACTGTGCCCAGACGGGCGATACGGCACTCACGCCGGATGCCAGGGTCACAAGCGTCAGTAGTTGGCGGCGGTCCATCGAATTCCCTCTCTCTTCTTTATCGTTGCTTTAGGTATGGATGTTTTATCGAGCAACCTTGTGCAAGCAAAGGTTCTCAAGTGCGCCGAAATATAGCGACGCCACCTCCTGATTCCGGCGGTGGGTCCTGTCTGCAGATGTAAGAGCTGTGTGCCGATGCTCGGTGCGGTCAGTGCGCCAAAGCGTCGTTCACGTGCGCTCTAAAAAGGGTATCGCTGGCGACACATCCACCTTCGCGCGGCGCGACGCGCGCAGCGGCAGAGGATTGCTGCTTCAGAAGGCCGAACGGCTTGGCAGAAAATGCCACCACCCGGGGTGGTGCGGCTCAGCGCCCCAGCCCGCGCTTGAGCTCCTTGAGCAGCAGCAGCACCTGGTTGGATGCGTGTCGGCAACTGCCGTTGAGCAGCTGCGCCGCCTTGGGCTGGTCGCCCGACTGGAAAGCTGTCACCACGTCGGCCGCCTGCTGGTGAAAGTATTTGTGCCGCGCCACCAGCATGTCGAACGCTGGGTAATGCCCCAGGCGCACCCGGCCCGTGCCGTAGAGCCATCGGCCCAGGTCACAGCGGTCGTCCTGGCAGATGCGTTCGGGCCGCATGACTTCGTCGGAGCGCCCGTTGACCATGTCTTGCAGCTGCAGGCGCCAGCGCTCGTGGCTGGCAATGGCGGCGTCGATGTCGATCTCGGTCATCAGCGTGGCCGCGTACTCGGCATCCAGCACCAGTTCACTGCCGTTGTCTTCCATGGCCCAGGTGGTCTCGGGGCTGGTGGGGTCCTGCTCCCGGATCTTGAACAAGCGGCTGAAAAAACCCATGCGTCATCCCTTTTGCGCGACTGGCCCGCGCAGCGCGAAATGGCGGCCAGCGCGGAAATGTCTTGAAACATTCTGTGGCGCCTCCGCCGTTTTGGCTACCAAAAAATGGCCCCTTCGTAAAAATGTGCGTGGGCAACCCTGCTGCCACTGCCAGCTCTGCGCCTACCGCCTGCACAAAAGCAACGGCAGCCGGACAATGCATGCATGACTTCCACTCCCCGCCGCCCTGCCCTTTCCATGCTTGATCTGGTGGCCGTCCGCGAAGGCGGCACCGTGGCCGATGCGCTGCAGATTGCGCTGCGCACCGCTCAGCATGCCGAAAAACTGGGCTTTGCCCGCTACTGGCTGGCCGAGCACCACAACATGGCGGGCATTGCCAGCTCCGCCACCGCCGTGCTGGTAGGCCACATTGCCGGTGGCACCTCGCGCATCCGCGTCGGGTCGGGCGGCGTGATGCTGCCCAACCATGCCCCGCTGGTGGTGGCCGAGGCCTTTGGCACGCTGGCCGAGTTGTACCCCGGCCGCATTGACCTAGGCCTGGGCCGCGCGCCGGGCACCGACCCCACCACCATGCGAGCACTGCGCCGCAACCGGGTGGAAACCGAAGAAGACTTTCCGCGCGACGTGGCCGAGTTGCAGCGCCTGCTGGCCCCTGCCGAGCCCGGCCAGCGCCTGATTGCCATGCCAGGTGCGGGCACCAATGTGCCGATCTGGCTGCTGGGCTCCAGCCTGTTTTCGGCCCAGCTGGCAGCCGAGCGCGGTTTGCCGTACGCGTTCGCCTCACACTTTGCGCCGCGCCTGCTGCACCAGGCCATCGACCTGTACCGCAATCTGTACCGGCCGTCTGCCGCCTGGCCCAAGCCCTATGTGGCCATTGGCGTGCCGCTGATCGCTGCCCCCACGGACGAAGAGGCCGACTACCTGGCCAGCAGCACCTACCAGCGCGTGCTCGGCATCTTGACGGGTGACCGCCGCCGCCTGCTGCCGCCCATCGAGAACTACGCCGCGCGCCTGCAACCCCAAGAGCGTGAAGCGATTGGCGACTTTTTGGCTGCGGCCGTGATTGGCGGGCCGGACACGGTGCGTGCAGGGCTGGCCAGCCTGAGCGAAGCCACAGGCGCCGACGAGCTGATGCTGGTGAGCGATGTGTACGACCCTGCGCTGCGTCTGCGCTCGCTGGACATTGCGGCCAAGGCCCACGCCACACTGGGCCAGGCCGCCGTCGCGGCCTGAGCACCTGGGCAGCCGGGGGGCGCCTGGGCGCCGCTCTTGGTCTTCAGCGCGCCAGGTAGCCGCCATCCACGGGGTAGTACGCCCCGGTCACAAACGACGCCTTGCTGGACGCGAGCCAGGTCACCAGCTCGGCCACCTCCTCGGGCTGCCCCAGGCGGCCGATGGGGTGGGCGCCAACCAGCATGGCGTTGATGCCGGCGTCCTGCTCCAACCCGCTGATCATGGGCGTGTGGATGAAAGCAGGGCCCACGGCATTGACGCGCACGCCGTGCGCGCTGTATTCGATGGCCGCAGCCTTGGTCAGCCCCACCACGCCGTGCTTGGCCGCCGTATAGGCGGGCGCCGTGGCAAAGCCCACCGAACCCAGGATGGACGCCATGTTGATGATGGCGCCGCCACCGTTCTTCAGCATCGCGGCGATCTGGTACTTCATGCCGTAGAACACGCCCGACAGGTTGATGTTGATGACCTGCGCCCAGCCGTCCAGCGGGTAGTCGGCCGTAGGCGCCTGCGGGCCGCCGATGCCCGCGTTGTTGCAGGCCACGTCCAGGCGGCCGTAGTGGGCGACGGTGCGCTGCACCAGCGCCTCGCAGTCCTCGGGCTTGCCCACGTCGGCCGCCACAAAGATCGTATCGCCCCCGGCTGCGCGCACCAGCGCGGCGGTTTCCTCGCTCGCCTGCACATTCACATCCGACACCACCACCTTGGCACCTTCACGCGCCCACACCAGCGCAATCGCGCGGCCGATGCCCGACGATGCGCCCGTTACCAATGCCACCTTGTTCTTCAGCATGAAAGACCCCTTGTTCGTTCCAAACGCCTGCAACCTGATGCCACAGATCAACTTTCATTCTGCGCGTGCCATGCGTCAGCGCCTTGACCTGTGTCATGCCCCGGGCAAGGGAGTCGAGTGGAAGCCCCCGGCCTTGGGTAGCGGCTACCATCAGGGTCTGCCAAGCCTGCGGCGGACATCCGTCCGTTGCAGGACTGCCTGATTTCCACGCCAACGCCCCACCACCCACGCCCGCATTTGCATGCCTGCTTTTTCCTTTGAAGCCCTGGACGCCCAGGGCCAGACCCGCAAAGGCCTCCTGGAGGCTGACACCGCCAAGGCCGCACGCAGCCTGCTGCGGGCCCAGGCGCTGGTGCCACTGGCGGTGGAGCTGGTGCAGACGGGCCAGTCGCTGGACGGCCGGTCCGCCAGCCTGGGCCAGCGCCTGTTCACCCGGCCGGTGTTCAGCGCGACGGGGCTGGCCATCTGGACACGGCAGATCGCCGGGCTGGTGTCGTCGGGCCTGCCGCTGGAGCGCGCGCTCACAGCGCTGTCCGAAGAAGCCGACGATGAACGCCAGCGCCACCTGGTCGCCGCCCTGCGCGCCGAGGTCAATGCGGGCGCCACTTTTGCCCGCGCACTTTCGCAGCACCCGCGCGAGTTCTCTGACATCTACTGCGCCGTGATCGGCGCGGGCGAGCACAGCGGCAACCTGGGCCTAGTGCTGGAGCGCCTGGCCGACGACCTGGAAGAGCGCCAGGCGCTTAAGGCCAAGCTGGTGGGCGCTGCGCTGTACCCAGCCATCGTGACCCTGGTGGCCATCGTGATCGTGTTGTTCCTGGTGGGCTATGTGGTGCCGCAGGTGGCCAGCGTGTTTGCAGGCACCAAGCGGGCGTTGCCATTCCTGACAGTGGCCATGCTGGGCCTCAGCGCCTTTGTGCGCAGCTATGGCTGGGTGATGTTGATTGCTTTTATTTTGATAGCGCTTGGGACAAGATGGGCGCTCACCATCGGCCATATTCGCGAGAAATTCGATGCTGCGTGGCTCAATCTGCCCCTGGTGGGCAAACTGGCGCGCGGCTACAACGCAGCACGGTTTGCCGGCACGCTGGCCATGCTGGCAGGCGCCGGGGTGCCGATCCTGAAGGCCTTGCAGGCGGCTGCTGAAACGCTGAACAACCGCGCGCTGCGGGCCGACGCGCTCGACGCCCTGGTGCTGGTGCGCGAGGGAGCTCCGCTGGCCTCGGCCCTGGCCCAAAAGAAACGCTTTCCGGGCCTGCTGTCGATGTTTGCACGCCTGGGCGAACAGACCGGACAACTGCCCGTGATGCTGCAGCGCGCGGCCCGCCAGCTCTCGGCAGAGGTCCAGCGCCGCGCCATGGCCCTGGCTACGATCCTGGAGCCGCTGCTCATCGTGGGCATGGGCCTGATCGTGATGCTCATCGTGCTGGCCGTGCTGCTGCCGATCATCCAGCTCAACCAGTTTGTAAAGTGACCTTATGGCCGTGACGCTCGACGACAAGCTGGTAGTCGCGATTTCCTCGCGCGCGCTGTTCAATTTTGAGGAAGAAAACCGCGTCTTCGAAAAGGACAACGACCGCGCCTACGTGGACATGCAGCGCCAGCGGCTCGACGTACCTGCTGCGCCGGGCGTGGCGTTTTCACTGGTGCGCAAGCTGCTCGCGTTCAATACCTCCGAGCACCAGCGCGTGGAGGTGGTGCTGCTGTCGCGCAATGACCCGGTGAGCGGCATGCGCGTGTTCCGCTCGTGCCATGCCCATGGGCTGCCCACCATCCGGCGCGGTGTGTTCACGCAAGGGCGCGACCCGTTTCGCTACCTGCGGCCGCTGGGTGCACACCTTTTCCTGTCCGCCAACGAGGCGGACGTGCGCGAGGCCTTGCACCTGGGCTACCCGGCAGCGCGGGTGGTGACGGAGTCGGTGCAGGCGGGCGACTCCAACCCCAACGAAGTGCGGATTGCCTTTGACGGCGACGCCGTGTTGTTCTCCGATGAGGCCGAGCGCGTGTACCAGGCGGAGGGGCTGGCCGCCTTCCAGCAGCACGAGACCGACAAGGCCGCACAGCCCCTGCCCGACGGCCCGTTCAAACCCCTGCTGGCCGCCTTGCACCGCCTGCAGTCTGCGGGCGAGGCCGGTGGCACCGGCATGCGCATCCGCACCGCGCTCGTCACCGCCCGCAGCGCCCCCGCGCACGAGCGCGCCATCCGCACCCTGATGGACTGGAACATTGCGGTGGACGAAGCCATGTTCCTGGGCGGCCTGCCCAAGGGCGAATTTCTGCGCGAGTTCGAACCCGATTTCTTCTTTGACGACCAGACCGGCCACGTCACGTCGGCAGCGCGCCACGTGCCTGCGGGCCATGTGAACAGCGGCATCTCGAATCCGGTGCGGGTCGCAGGGAACTGACCCGCAGGAGCCTCGGCTGCAGGCCGGCGCGCCGTGCCACCCTGCACCCAACCCTTGGGAAAAGTTCTGCAAAGACTTGCAACGCCCGGTGAAAGCCTGCAAAGCCCCGGTTGCAAACCACCGACCTCGCCCCCCCATGTGCCACCATGGCAGTTGAGACTTCGAAGGAGAACACATTGCGCATTCGCACATCCCTGGCGTCCATGGGGTTGCAAAGGCCGGTACTGGCGACGGTGGCCCTGTTGGCAGCCTGTGCAGCACTGGCACAAACGCCCCCACCAGCACCGGCCCCTCCAGCGGAGACACACGCCGCCACAGAGCCCGCAGCGGCAGTGAGCCCGGGCGAGCTGAAGGCCCAACGTGAATTCAAGATGCTGGACTTCAACGGGGACGGCAAGCTCAGCCGCTCTGAGGTGAAGCTGTTCCCGCGCCTGGCGGCGGCCTTTGACGAGGCCGACACGGATGGCGATGGCTTTGTGTCATATGCCGAAGTCCGTGCCTTCGCCGCCAAGTACCGCGCCGAGCGTGATCGCCAGCGAGCAGCGGCACAAGCGGCTGCGACGTCGGCGGCACCGGCTGCGCCGCCCCCTGCGCCAGAAACCCGTCCGTGAGGAACGCTGATTGCACTTTGCCAAGCGGCAAAGCCCAAAAAATCAGTCCAATCGACTTGGAGCGCTAGTGCAATATACGCTACAAGCTATCTATTTGATAGCAAAAAAATACCTGACGCATCGAGGCAGTACCCACAGCTTCCGTGCGCACGGCACCGTGCACCCACTGCATGCAGCGCCTGTACGTCACAGTTTGCCGCTGCGCAGTGGCTTCGCTGCACTGCACCGGGCTCGCCACCGCACGCAATGGGCCGCCTTCAGGGCAGGCAGCCCGGCAGCGCCAGCTGCTCAGGCGCCACCGGTGCGCTTGACCTTGGGGTCGGTGTAGGTCAGCGGCTCGTTCTTGGCCTGCTGGGCCAGGCGCTCCTGCAAGGTCATCTTGTTGACGTCCTGCGCTACCTCTACCGCGCTGCCGCTGGCGCGCCACATCGACTGGATGAACTCCAGCAGTTGTTTGTAGATCGGCTCTTTGGGAGGCTCCGGCGGCTCTTCGACGGTGTCTTTCTTTTTTACCGCCGTCCAGTCCCGGTTGGGCGCATCGGGCGCCGAGGGTTTGTCCGGCTCGCGCACGATCGCCCCCTCACCCATCCGGTCCATGGACTCGACAGGGTTGGGAGCGTTGATGGGACRCACCGGAGGCGCACCCGAGGCGCCAGTGGAATACAAATCAGCGCCCTGAGGACGCCAGGACGGCGATCGATCGACAGGTGGCATTTGCATGACATTGGCCCGTAGTTGAACAAAAGGTACAGAGGGTCTTTCGGCCTCTTCGTACATTCATTACGGCAAAAAGAAGGGTGAATTTAGGTCTTTTTCACCGATTGAACGAAATTTAGGGTTTTCCCTAGTAAAAAGCCAGCTTTTTGGGACGGTTCGGCGTCAGGC
>NZ_JBGFFF010000057.1:0-28471 GCF_056175785.1 Acidovorax sp. LjRoot204 | reverse complement strand
CCACCGCGCTGCTCAAGGGCAAGAAGAAGCCCTCCGACGCCGACATCGACGCTGCCATGGCCGGCAACGTGTGCCGCTGCGGCACCTACGTGCGCATCCGCGCCGCCATCCACGACGCTGCCAAGACCCTGGCCTGATTGAAGGAGACCACCATGCACTTCGAACCCCATGCCCTGCAGGGCCAGGCACAATATTTCATGCCGAAACACCTCCAAGCGCTAGTGAATAAAGCGCAGGGCGCTATTAATTCAGGAGCTTTTGATGCGTCGGAAGGTGTGGCTCGCCGCACCTTCCTCAAGGTGTCGGCTGCCTCGGGCTTTGCGCTGGGCGCGTTTCCCCTGGTGTCTGCTGCACAGGGCGCAGCCGCTGCGGCCCCAGCTGGCCTCAAGCCGCACGAACAGCCCTCGGCCTTTGTGCGCATCGATGCCGATGGCACCGTCACCGTCACCATCAATCGCCTGGACTTTGGCCAGGGCGTGCAAACCGGCCTGCCCATGATCCTGGCCGAGGAGCTGGATGCCGACTGGAGCAAGGTGCGCAGCGTGCACGGCGACGCCAACCCGGCCTACGCCGACCCCGCATTTGGAATGCACCTCACCGGTGGCTCCAACTCCATCAAGAACTCGTATACCCAGTACCGCGAGCTGGGCGCGCGCACCCGGGCCATGTTGGTTTCGGCGGCGGCCGCCCAGTGGGGCGTGGACGCGTCGGCCCTGCGCACCAGCAACGGCTTTGTGGTCGGCCCCGGTGGCAAGAAGCTGGGCTACGGTGCGCTGGCAGAAGCCGCCATGAAGCAGCCCGTGCCTGAAAAGGTCGCACTCAAGGACCCCAAGCAATTCCGCCTGATCGGCAAACCCACCGGGCGGCTGGATGCCAAGGCCAAGTCGAGCGGCCAGCAGGACTACGGCATTGACGTGCGCCTGCCCGGCATGTTGACGGCCGTGGTGGCCCGCCCGCCCGTGTTTGGTGCCAAGGTAAAGTCCCTGGACGACAGCGCTGCCAAAGCCATCAAGGGCGTGAAGGCCGTGCTGCGCGTGCCTACCGACCGGAGCGGCGAGGGCGTTGCCATCGTGGCCGACGGCTACTGGCCCGCCAAGCAGGGGCGCGACGCCCTCAAGGTGGARTGGGACACCAGCGCGGTCACCAAGCCCGACACCGCCGCGCTGCTGGCGCAGTACCGCGAACTGGCCGCCAAGCCAGGCAATGTGGCCATGCAGGCCGACATGGCGCCGCTGGCGGGCGCCCCCCACAAGATCAGTGCCGAGTTCGTCTTCCCGTACCTGGCGCACGCGCCCATGGAGCCGCTCAACTGCACCGTGAAACTGGACGGCGACAAAGCAGAACTCTGGATGGGCACGCAGATGCCCGGCCTGGACGCTATGGCCGCCGCCAAGACACTGGGCCTGCAGCCGCAGAATGTGAAGGTCAACACGCAGATGGCCGGTGGCGGCTTTGGCCGCCGTGCCATCCCCACCAGCGACTACGTGGTGGAGGCCTGCGRGRTSGCCAAGGCCGCGCGCRCYGCCGGCMTSAMYGCGCCSGTGCGCMYGCTGTGGAGCCGCGARGACGACATCAAGGGCGGCTACTACCGCCCCATGCACSTGCACCGCGCCGAGATCGGCTTCGACGCCAAGGGCAAGATCCTGGCGTGGGATCACACCATCGTCGGCCAGTCCATCACCAAGGGCTCGCCATTCGAGGCCTTCATGATCAAGAACGGCATTGACGCCACGGCCATCGAGGGCATGAAAGAGCCGTATGACGTGCCCATGAAGCTGTCGGTGCACCACCCGGATGTGAACGTGCCGGTGCTGTGGTGGCGCAGCGTGGGYTCCACCCACACSGCCTWCGYSATGGAGACCCTGMTCGACGAAGTGGCCCGTACCACCAAGCAGGACCCTGTGGCGTACCGCCTGGCCCTGATGGGCGACAAGCACCCGCGCCACAAGGCGGCGCTGCAGCTGGCCGTCGCCCAGTCGGGCTACGGCAAGAAGAAGCTAGCCGCAGGCCGTGCCTGGGGCGTGGCGGTGCACGAGTCGTTCGAGTCGGTGGTGGCCTATGTGGTCGAGGCCTCCGTCAAAGACGGCACGCCCAAGCTGCACAGCATCACCGCAGGCGTGCATTGCAACCTGGTGGTCAACCCCAAGAGCGTCGAAGCCCAAGTGCAAGGCGCCGCGCTGATGGGCCTGGGCACCTGCCTGCCCGGCGCTGCCATCACGCTCAAGGACGGTGTGGTGGAGCAGAGCAACTTCGGCGACTACGCCGTGCCCCGCATCACCGACATGCCGCAGGTGACGGTGCACATCGTGCCCAGCGCCGATCCGCCGAAGGGCATGGGCGAACCGGGCCTGCCACCGCTGGCACCGGCGTTTGCCAATGCCATTGCGCAGATCACAGGCAAGACGCCGCGCGAGCTGCCGTTCAAGCTGGCTTGATAAAGCTAGTTGGAATGAGAGCGCCGGGTTTGGAAGAGCCCGGCGCTTTTTTTATGACCCATCCATCTGCTTCAGTTCGGGGTCCGACATAGCATTGCTCTGGCTGTGTTTTAGCGCGCAGCTTTCGGCCTCCTTCAAGCGGCAGAGAAATGACTGCAACGCAGCCATTGCCGTCGGCCGTTTTGGTCTCTCGACCTCGCAGAATGTGCCATCAGCGGTCTTCTAACGCTCCTATCCCAATCTTCAAACCAGTGGGACTGCATGATGCGCCTAACTAACTGGAGTCAGATTGCATCGATGGAATTGGAGACCTGTATGCATTTTGGTGCACGCGTATAGACAAGCGCTATCAAACCTGCAAAATGTAACAACCAGTACAAAGGTGTTGCATGCCACGGTTGCTCGCGCAAAGACGAAGTTTTGAGAGAAAAATCCTTTTGGGATTTCTGTCCGCACTAATTGTTGTTGCAATGGTCACAGCTGCCAACTGGCGACTGACACAAGCCAGTCGTGATGCAGTGCAACTGGTTTCACAAACCCAACAAATCGTCAATGCAGTTTCGCGGTTAAACGAAGACACCCTCCAAATTGAATTGAGCACTCAAAGCTACAGGATTTCTGGCAGAGAGGATGTCTTAGCGGAAAGAGACAAACAGATTGAGGCTCGCGAAAAGACCATGGGAAGTTTGAGAGAACTGCTCGTGGGTGACGCCGAACAGTTGGAGCGGTGGCAGCAACTTCGGGCAGTTCTAGATCAGCGCATCGCGATTGCCAAGCAGGTAAGTGCCTTGCGCGCGACAGAAGGCTTAGAGGCCGCCAACGCATTTGTTGCCGCGGCTCCCTTGCGCGAAACGCGCGAGCGTACCGTCTCGATACTTAAAGCGATGGACGACGATGCCCATTTGTCGCTCGAAGAGCGTGCGGCAGACCAACTCAGGAGCCAGGGTTTATTGACGGAAGTTGGATGGGCGATGGCTTTTCTGCTGTCAACCTTGCTTGTGAGCACATTCGTGCTGGCACGACGTCAACTTCTTGCCAGTGAGGCAGACCAACGGGCACTGGCCAAGAGTGAAGCGAAGCTATCGACCACGCTGCGCTCGCTGGGTGATGCTGTTTTGGTAACAGATGCGCAGGGGCGGATCACACGCATGAACCCTGTGGCAGAACGACTCACCGGGTGGGCTTTTGAGCTTGCCGAGGGGCAATTCGTTGATGTTGTATTCAAAGTGGAAAGTCTGTCGGGTCCGGCAACAGGGCGAGGTCTTGTGGCGCAAGTTCTGTTCACCAATAAGGCCTGCCAAGATACAGAAGATATTGTTCTGGCTCACAGAAACGGAGGGCTGTGCCCGATTGGTGCGAATGCAGCTCCTATCCGAAGTGAGGACGGGAGCCTACAAGGTGTGGTCCTGGTTTTTCGTGACACTACGACAGAGCGAAAGGCCAAAGAGCTGATCCGCGATCAAAACGCCTTGCTCGAACAACACGTTCAAGAGCGAACTGCTCAATTGGTTGACACGCAAGAGCATCTGAGGAGCGTGATGAGCAGCGTACCCGCCATGATTGCGTACGTGAACTCTGATCGGCGATACGTCTATGTCAACGAGCAGTACAGAGCACGATTTGCCCCAGATTTCGAAAACATTGATGGCAAGACGGTTCGAGAAGTGCTTGGCGAAAAGCGCTATTGCATTGCAGATCCCATCATTGCAAAGGCCCTGGCCGGAGAGCCTCAGCAGTATGACTGGGAGCCGTTTCCTGGGGTTTGGCAGTCAATCCACTATGTGCCCAAGTGGGGGGCCTCGGGCAGCGTTGTGGGGTACTACGTCTTGGGCTCAGACATCACGCATCGCAAAACCGCCGAGGAGAGGATTCAGAGTCTGAACGAAGAGCTGGGTCACAGGGTCAATGACCTTGAGCGGGTGACCAAAGCGTGGAAGACCCTGAGTGCGGGCAATAGCGCCATGCTGCGGGCCACTGATGAGCAGCACCTGCTCGAATCCATGTGCAAAGCCATTGTCGACGCAGGTGGGTACCCGGTGGCGATGGTTTGGTACAGCGTGGACGATTCAGAGCGCTCTCTGCAGCCCATGGCAGAGAGTGGATATGCGCCTGGAATGAAGGCTCTTCAATCGCTGAAAGTCACCGCTGATGGGGGGACGTTTGGACAGGGCGCGATCGCCACCAGTATCAAGACTGGAAGCACCCAGGTCATCGGATCTATGCAAGCTGAGTCCGGTTATCAGGCTTTCCGCTCCGCTCTCCTGGACTTCTCCTCCTGCATTGCATGTCCTCTGACTGTCGATGGCGAAGTCGTTGGTGCTCTCGCAATCTTCGCCCGCGAAGAGCATGCCTTCGGAAAGGAAGAGGCGAACCTGTTGACCGAGGCAGCCGATGATTTGTCCTTCGGCATAGCTAGCCTGCGAAGTAGAGCAAAGCGCAAGGCTGCTGAACTTGAAATGCTGCGCCGCACGCGATTCGATGCTCTTACTGGCTTGGCGAACCAAACTCAGTTTATCGAACTCCTGACGCACGCGATTGAAAACACACGCAGGACAAAAAGCGGTAAGTCGGTGGCCTTGATCCAGGTGAACGTGGAGCGGCTTCGGGAGATTAATGATGCACTTGGCTTCGCACACGGCGATCAGGTACTACAAGAATTTGGACACAGATTGCGTGCTGCCGCGGCAGACGCTAGCTTGGTAGCAAGACTCAGAGGCGACGAATTTGCGCTTCTGATGACGTCAAGTGATGAAGAAGCAGCGATGGCGGTGGTTGCTCGGATACACGAACTCCTTGCGCAAGCCCTCCCCGTAGCGGGTATCTTGTTGGACATATCTGCACGCATGGGAGTCGCTTTGTATCCTGCACACGGCGATTCCGCCGATCAGCTGTTGCGTCACGTTGACTTTGCGGTGCACGAAGCGAAGAAAAGAGAGCAGCGGGTCGTGATTTACGATCCGCTCACCGTCGAAAATCGTCCAGAGCGGCTGACTTTGGCGGGCGAATTGCGTCGTGGCATCGAGAGCGGCGAGTTAAAACTGTATTTGCAACCCAAGATTGATTTTGCAAGTGGCACTCTTTTGGGTGCTGAGGCACTCGTCCGCTGGCTCCATCCTGAGCGAGGGCTGATTCAACCATCCCAGTTCATCGGGCTTGCGGAAAGCACGGGCCTTATCAAGAACCTCACTGAGTGGGTCATTGATGCGGCAATGCGTGTCTGTCGCGATGCGCAGGAGTGCGGAAACGATCTGTCGATTGCTGTCAACTTGTCTGCGAGAAACTTGCACGATGCTGATCTTTTAGACCGAGTGCGCTCGTTGCATGACCGTTGGGGTGTTGCCAGAGGGAGGTTGGAGTTCGAGATTACCGAGAGCACTGTGATGGATGATCCTGAGTCCGCTCTGCGAGTATTGCGGGGTCTACGCGACGACGGCATTTCGCTCTATATCGACGACTTTGGCACGGGCTATTCGTCGCTCAGCTATTTGCTGCAACTGCCCGTTGACTACATCAAGATTGACCAATCGTTTGTGCGTGGCATGTCCGTCTCCCGGGACTCAGCCGTCATTGTTAAATCAACTATAGACCTAGCCCATTCATTAGGGCGAAAGGTTGTGGCCGAAGGCGTGGAAACGCAGCAAGATTGGGAGAAGCTCGCTGCGCTCGGCTGCGATATTGCACAGGGCTATTTCGTGGCACGGCCAATGCCAGCAGAGAACTTTGCTGATTGGGCGCTTAAATTTGCCTTCGACAAGCCGGAAGCGGTGCTGCAATGAAGCACCCTATCTCGATCCCTATGCAGGCCGCTGGTTTCTTGGGGCTGTAGGCCTCATCTCGACGCTCAACCAGGCCGAATCCCTTGCAACAGATGCAAGTCTGCTGCACGTGATTTTGATGCGCTTTTTCTATGGGCGTGTGTTCATTGCGGATTGGCAAAGCCAGGAAGCTGTCTTCTTGCAGTCCTCGGCGGTTCGCTATCGATCGACTGCAAACAGCCTATAGCGGTTTCCCATCTTTCTCATCACCTTTGTAATCCAGAAAATGAAGACGCTTCAATTGCCGTGCTTGGAAAGCATGCAAATCGGGGCAGGACCCGTGGCCAATTCTGCTTTTAGATTGCGGAGATTGTTTTGACAATCATCGCCTGTTGTGCGCGGTCGCCAATGGTGGGTGTTGCGCCATGTGCGTGGCGGCGTTCAATACTTTAGATTCACCCCCAGATCGCCCAGCTTTTTCGCAAAAGAGTCCCTGCGTTTTGCCGCCTTTGCCGCTGTTTCTGTGGCGGCTTGTATCGCCTTGGGGCCCTTGTTCGCAGCCGCTTGGATCAGTCCGAACTTGTGAGCGGCATCTGCCTCGGCCCGCTTGAATGTGGCAATCAGTTCAGCATGCGCAATGGTTGGATTCACATCGGCTCCCTTATCAATCAGCGCCGTCACGCTTAAATTTGGACGTTGGTGCGAAGCAAGGCCGTTTTCAATTCGCGCGTGGCCGGTTTGGAAATATCCACCTTTTGCACCGCCAGATCGAACGAAGAGCCTGGCTTGATGCTGGTGGGCAGTATCTTTTTGGCTGGAAGCTTGGCAGGGTAGGTGCCTTTACCCGGACACATGCGAACGGAAAACCCGAATTCTTCGAGCAGGCCTTTTGCATACAGCTCCGCCAATTGGTGAAACGATACGAAGGTGGAGCGTTTCACGTCTTTGAGTCCGGGCTGGCTGACGTCGCGAACGAGCTCGAATTTGCCCAGTGAATCGCGCTGTGTATCAGTGAAAGGATGCAGCAAGAAAGCCTGACGAACGCCATCCTTTTTAGACACCAAAGTGTGCTCGACGGCTATATCGATTAGCAGCATATTTTTTATCTCCGCGAGTTGCAGTTTGCTTGGCCGAATCAGCTGGGGATCCTCTGCATGAATCGAGCGGTAAGTGTGCGCTGTGGATCGGGATGGGCTGCAAGGCGCAAAGCGCAGCAATAGCCGTAGCTATTGCGAGCATTTGCAACGCGGCAGACCGCCCGAGTCCGCAGATGCGCACGGCGCGGTGATTTGTTCAGAGGATCCCTGGTGCCACCCAAAGTCGCAGATTTTGTTTTCAAACCCAGTCACTGGGGTGCACGAAGCGGCCAAAAATCACCCGCGGGGCGAGGACTTTAACTGAAGGGCCCCCCATGGCAGTTCCATAGTGCGCGGCAAACGGAACGGTTCGGGTCAAAAACTGCCTGCCAATGGTGGTCGAGTGAAAGTTCGAAATCAGCCTGAGGCTGTCCGTGACGCTGCAGACCAACCCTATTGAATGAAAAGTGCTACTAGCGCTTTGTGGATAAGCGCTGGCAGCTATGAATTTTGAAGTGATCGACAGAGGAGCGTTGGCGGCGCTGCCATCACTTCATTTCAAACTGCGCTGATTGCACTTTGCTCCCCAGCTTGATCAGGCACCCGCAGTGAAGCGTGCGCCGCAGTCCTCTACGGTGCTCGGCGGTCCATGAGATGCTCTGGCCCCAGCGCTGCGCAGGAGGTGGCGCCCAGCATTGCCAAGTTGCGGTCCACCTCGGCGCGCAATAGATCGATGGCCGCTGTAACGCCTGCCTCGCCGTCCACTGCTGCTGCGTAGTTGAAGGGCCGCCCCACAAACACTGCCTGCGCGCCCAGCGCCAGGGCCTTGATCACGTCGGTGCCCCGGCGGATGCCGCCGTCCAACATTACGGTCATGCCGCTGCCAGCCTGCTCGGCAATGGCGGGCAGCACTCGCAGCGGGGCCACGGCGCCATCGAGCTGGCGACCGCCGTGGTTGCTGACGATGATCCCGTCCACCCCGTGCTGGCGGGCGAGGGCGGCGTCCTGCGGGCTGAGGATGCCCTTGACCACCAGCGGGCCGCGCCACTGGCGGCGGATGTGGGCGATGTGGCTCCAGTCAAAGTGGTCACGCGCGGCAAAGTCGCGCTGTACACGTGAGGACAGGATGGGCGCGCCGCGCTCGGCAAACGAGTTTTCAAAATGCGGCATGCCGTGGTGTGCCAGCGTGCGCAGCAGTGTGCCTGCCAGCCAGCGCGGGCGCACCATGCCGTCCCACGCCAGGCGAAGGCTGGGGCGCAGCGGGGTGGAGAAGCCCGCGCGGATGTTGTTCTGGCGGTTGCCCGCCACGGGGATGTCCACCGTCACTACGAGGGTCTGTACGCCTGCCGCAATCACGCGCCACAGCAAGGCGTCGATGCGTTCGGGGGTGCCGGGCAGGTAGGCCTGGAACCAGGTGCCGGGGGCGGCGGCCATCACTTCTTCCAGCCGGATGAGCGAGCTGCCGCTTTGCACAGCCGGGATGCCCGCCGCTGCCGCCGCACGGGCCAAAACGATGTCGCCCCGGTAGGCCGACAGCGCCGCTATGCCCATGGGCGCGATCCCGAAGGGGCTGGCGTAGCGCTGGCCAAACAGGGTCACGCCCTGGTCGCGTTTGGCCACGTTGCGCAGCACGCGGGGGACGAGGGCGATCTCTCGGAACGCCTGGCGGTTATCGTCCAGGGCCAGGTTGTCTTCCGCCGCCCCGGCCACGTAGCCAAAGATTGGGCGGGGTAGCACGCGACGGGCTGCGGCTTCAAAGTCGTCCAGCGACAGCAGATGGGCCGTGCGGCCACTGCGATGCGTTCCGTTGAAGGCGCTCCAGACATTGGTGGCGGGCTGTTGGGGCGCAGTGGAGGGGGTGGACATGGCGTGGTTCCAGACAACGGTAAACGGGGGCTGGAAAGCAGTGTCCTGAAACCGTAATAATCAAGAAAGCGAATTTATTGCTAATGATTTGTTCGCCAAATTGAAAATATATTCACGACATGACCCTCAAGCAGCTCGAAGCCTTCTACTGGGCCGCCACCTGCAGCAGTTTTGCCATGGCGGCCGAGCGGGTGCACCTGTCGGTGTCCTCCCTGTCCAAGCGGATCGCCGAACTGGAGGCATCGCTGGGCCAGGTGCTCTTTGACCGCGCCGGGCACCGCGCGGCGTTGACGGAGGCGGGCACGCGACTGGTGCCTCTGGCGGGCGCGTTGCTGCAGCAGGCAGACCGTTTGCAGCAGGACATGGGTAGCACCACCGGCCTGCGCGGCCCCTGCCGCCTGGGGGTGGGCGAGCTGACGGCGATCACCTGGCTGCCGCGCCTGGTGGAAGCCCTGGCGGCGGCGCACCCGGCACTGGAGGTGTCGGTGCACGTGGATGTGGGCGCTGCCCTGGCAGGGCGGTTGGACAAGGGCGAGCTGGATGTGGCCGTGATCGCCGGCCCCGCCAGCCGCAGCGCGCTCACCTCGGTGCCGCTGGCGCATGCGCGCTTTGCCTGGTGCGCTGGCCCTGGCGTGGCGCACGGCCTGCGCCAGATGGATGCCGATGCGATGCAGTCGCAACCGCTGATAACGCTGCCGCAAGGCTCGGGGGTGACCCACCTCATCGACGACTGGCTGCGGCAGGCCGATGCACGCCCCGCGCGCAGATTGGTGTGCAACCACTGGGGCGCCATCGTGGGCTTGCTGGCACAGGGCAGCGGCATTGGCCTGCTGCCCGAGGGCTGGGCGCAAGCCCTGCACGCCAGGGATGTGTTGCAGGTGTTGCCAAGCCCTGTGCCGCTGGGGTCGCTCGGCTATGCGTTGCACAGTCGGCGTGATGACCTGCGGCCGCTGGTGAGCATGCTGCACGGGCTGGCAGCGCAGCATGCGGATTTCACGGTGGCGAGTGGCGCGTTCTGAAGACTGCTGGCCCGGCATCGCAGCACTAGAATCGCGCCCGCTGCACGCCACAGTTGATGGCCCAGCAACCTGTTCAAGCGGAACCCCATGCTCGTATCGCCTTTGCTCCCCGTCGTTCTGGTGCTGGCCTCGGGCCGGGGAGCGCGTTTTGCTGCGTCCGGCGGTGCGGTGCACAAGCTGCGCGCGCCCCTGGGAGCAAAGACCGTGCTGGAACACACCCTAGATGCCGTGCGCGCCAGCGGCCTGCCCTGGCACCTCGAAGACGCAGGCCACCCCGGCATGGGGGATTCGATCGCCGCAGCCGTGCGCGCCACGGCCCAGGCGCCCGGTTGGCTGGTGTTGCCGGGGGATTTGCCGCTGATCCGTCCCGACACCTTGCGCACCATCGCCGCCGCGCTGGCGGACCCGGACTGCGCCGTGGTCATGCCGGTGTACCAGGGCGAGCGCGGTCACCCTGTGGGGTTTTCGGCCGCATGCTTGTCCAGCTTGCGGGCGCTGACTGGCGAGCAGGGCGCCGCTAGCGTAGTGCGCGCGCAGGCGCAGCAGGGCAGGGTACGGCAGGTGGAGGTGGATGACGAAGGCACGGTGACCGACATAGACACCGTGCAAGACCTGGAACGCGCCGCGCAGTTGCTGGCAGCGCGCGGGTAACGGCGGCGAAGGCCGCTTTCGCTTTATTTGGAAGCAATCACCGCGCAAGCCAGGCGCGGACCTGCGTTACCGGTGGGTTGGGTCTTGTAGTCGTCGGGGTCGCGGTGAACGATCAGGCCCTTGCCGACGATGTCTGTGGTGGGGCCGCCCACGCTGATGGACCGCGACACAAAGCTGAATGCGGCGACGCCGTATTTGTCGGCCTTGAGGCTGGGCAGATCACCGGTGTGGTGTTCTCCCGCGCCGTGGGACCCGTGCGGTTTGGCCGTGGGGTTGAAATGTCCGCCGGTGCTCATGCCGTCGCCGCTCGAGCAGTCGCCCTTTTCATGCACATGAAAGCCGTGTTCTGCGTCAGGTTTGAGTCCACGAATTTCACCCGACACCTGCACACCATCGCCGGTCTGTACAAACGTCACCGTACCAGTGGCTGTGTTGCCCCGGGTGGGCTCCAGCTTGGCGGTAGCGCGGTTGCCAGACAGGTGGGAGGCACAGCCCGCCAGCGCCACAACAGCCAGGGAAGACAGGGCAAAAGCAAAACGAATATTCATGACTCAAACTCCTCGGTGCGAATGAATGAACGCGGGATTGAACCCGATACAAAGGCGCAGTCTCGCAAGCCACCACGCGAGAGTCCAGAAAAATGTGCACTATGCCTCTTTTTGGGCCAACGCGATCAACCGAGCCAAAGCCCTGTCGTGGATGCCGTGCTTGCGCAACTCGTCGTAGGTGGCCTGGGCGTAGTCGCGGGTGGTGCCGTAGCGTCCACAGGCCTGCTCGAAAATGCGGCAGTATTCGTGGTCTGGCAGCTCGCCCGTGTGGTTGGGACTTTTGCGCGACAGGGTAAAGGCCAGCGCCCGCACCGGGCCATGGGGCGTGTGGCACACCAGCCAGCGCGGGTCGTAGACAGCGGTGACCATCTCGCGTTGCCACAGGTTGATCATCACCTGCCGCGCATGCACCTTGTCCACGCGGAACACCATGCCCCGGCAGCTTCCGCCCGACAGCATGCCGAACACCAGTCCCGGGCACTCGGGCGTGCCACGGTTGATACGGCTCCACATCTTGAGCGCCCGGTGCCAGCCGTGGACCTTGGCCGGGCGGCGCTCGGCGTAGTCAAAATCCGGCCGCCAGATGAGCGACCCATAGCCAAAAATCCACAGGTCCTGATGGCCACCCCATTCCTGGAGGGCACGCTCAAGCATCGGCGCCGGGTCTCGCAGTGGGGCGGGCAGATTCGTCATGCCTTCACTCTACAATCGAAAGCTTTGCTGCAAGCGGCCGGGGCCTTGTTTTCGCAACGCCTGCATTGGCCGTCCAACCACTTTATTCATCACTACAGGGATCTTCCATGTCCAACTCTGACGACGATAGCCAACAACGTTTTGCCCTCGGTTTTCTGTTTGCACTGATTGCGTTGGTGATCTCCGTGGTGGTGGGCACCGTGGTGGTCAAGCGTCTGGGCGCCAAGGCACCGGTCCGGCCTGCCGCCGTTGCGGCCAGCAACACGCCCGCAGCACCCGCCGTAGCCGTGGAAGAAGATATTGCCAGCGTGCGCGTGGAAAACGGCGTGGTGAAGTTCTACTTTGCCACCGCCAAGGCCGAACTGGCCGCAGGTGCCAACGAAGCCCTGGCCGACGTGGTCAAGGGTGTGGCTGAGGGCAAGAAGGCCGTCATTTCCGGCTTCCACGATGCCACGGGCGACGCCGCACTGAATGCAGAACTGGCCAAGCAGCGCGCAGTGGCCGTGGCCGAAGCGCTCAAGGCCCTGGGCGTGGCCGAAGACAAGGTGGAGCTGAAGAAGCCAGAAGAAACCACCGCGACCGGCAGCAACGCCGAAGCCCGCCGTGTGGAAGTGACGCTGGGTGCCCTGTAAGCGCCGCCTGCTTCTCCAACAAAAAACCCGGCGCTGCCGGGTTTTTTTGGGCCAAACGGCCGCATGCGCTAGTGGAATATGCGCCAGCAGCTATCTATTTGATAGTAAATATCACCGCAGACCCTGGCCGCCTGCGCCTTCGGCGCGCTGGATCAACTCGATCTTGTAGCCATCGGGGTCGGTCACAAACGCGATCACCGTGGTGCCGCCCTTGACSGGMCCKGCTTCGCGCGTCACGTTGCCGCCSGMGGCCTTGATCTTTTCGCASGCSGCRTASGCRTCGGGCACGCCSAGCGCGATGTGGCCGTAGGCCGTGCCCATGTCGTAGCTTTCCACGCCCCAGTTGTAGGTCAACTCGATCTCGGCCTGGCCGGGGTTGCCGCCCTCGAAGCCCAGAAAGGCCAGCGAGTATTTGTACTCGGGGTTCTCGGACTGGCGCAGCAGTTGCATACCCAGCACCTGGGTGTAGAAATCAATCGAGCGTTGAAGGTTGCCAACGCGCAGCATCGTGTGAAGGAATTTCATCCTTTCGATTGTGCAGGCAAGTCAAAAACCAGGCAGGTGGTGGTGGCGTGGGCATACAGCGTGCCGTCCGGCCCCACCAGGCGCGCCTCGGCCGTGGCCAGCTGGCGCCCGCTGTGGATCACCCGGCCCTCGGCGCGCACGCGCTGTACCTTGGGCGTGATGGCCTTTACCAGGTTGATGCCCAGCTCGGCCGTGGTGTAGCCGCGCCCAGGTTCCATGCGCGTGTGGATGGAGCAGCCCAGGGCGGAGTCGAGCAGGGTGGCAAACCAGCCGCCATGCACCGTGCCCATGGGGTTCAGGTGCTCTGCGCGGGGTGTGCCCTGGAAGATGGCCGTACCTTCTCCCACTTCGACGATCAGGAAATCCAGCGTCTTGGCAATGGCCGCGTAGGGCAGCTCACCGCGCAGCATGGCCTGCATCTGCTGCAGGCCGTTCAGGTGGGCGATCTGCTCGCGGCGGGCCACGCCCGGGCCGGGGCCTGCATCCAGCGTGGCCAGGATGTCGCGCTCCTGTGCCAGCCAGTGTTCAAGGTGGTTGTGCTGTGTCATGGGGTGTCCTGGTTGGTGGCGTGGTTGAAATGCATGAGTTGCATATGCAATTATTGCAGATACAATCATCTCCATGCAAGCCAACCCATCCACCCTGGCCCCTGTGCTGCCGCAGGGCTGCACCAATTTCAAGCTGCGCCAGCTGATGCGCCGCGTGGCCAACCACTACGACGCCGAAATGGCGAAATGTGGACTCAAGACCACGCAGTATTCGCTGCTGTCGCATGTGCTCAAGCTGGGCCCGATTCGCCCCGGTGATCTAGCCATGGAGATGAAGATGGATGCGTCCACGCTCACCCGCAATCTGCGCCCGTTGGTGGATGCGGGCTGGGTGACGCTGCGGGCGGGCACGGACGCACGCAGCCGCCTGGTGCACATCACCGACGCAGGTCGCGACAAGCGAGCGGAAGCGCAGCGCCACTGGAAGGCCGCACAACTGGCGCTGAACGAGGCACTGGGCGTGGAACGCGTGATGGCCTTGCACGCGTTGGTGGACGACTCGCTCGATTTGCTGACTGCACTGCCAGTGCAGGAGACTGCGCATGACGAATAACGACACTCCGCAGGCGACGGCCACCAAGCCCGCCGCACCGTTGGCCCTGTGGCTGGTGCTGCTGGCGGCCGCAGGCGCCTTTGCGCTGACCATGGGCACGCGCCAGACCATGGGCCTGTTCCTGTCCGCACTCAACACCTCCACGGGCCTGGGCATCGGCAGCATCAGCCTGGCGTKTGCGTTTGGCCAACTGTGGTGGGGGCTGACCCAGCCGTTTGCCGGGGCTGTGGCCGACCGCATCGGCACGGGTCGTGTAATCCTGATCGGTGTGGCGCTGGTGGCGCTGGGCACCTTCATCACGCCGTACATGACCACCACGGTCGGGTTGATTTTTGCGATTGGCGTGTTGGCCGCAGGCGGCGCAGGCATGGCTGGGCCGTCTGTGCTGATGGCGGCCACTGCCCGGCTGGTGCCTGTTCAAAAGCGCGGGCTGGCCAGCGGCATCGTCAACGCGGGCGGCTCGTTCGGGCAGTTTTTGATGGCGCCCATCGCCATCAGCCTGACCGCCGCCGTGGGCTGGGCCAGTGCGATGCAGTGGCTGGGCGTGCTGGTGCTGCTGGCGCTGCCGGCGGTGTGGGTGCTCAAGGGCAACTCCAACGCCCTGGCGGCACAGGCTGCTGCGGTATCCGGCCAGAAGGCATTGACCGCGCGCGAGGCCGTTGCCCAGGCCCTGGCCACACCGAGCTACCGGTATCTGGCGGCAGGCTTTCTGGTGTGCGGCTTTCACGTGGCGTTCCTGGCCACGCACTTGCCCGGCGTGATCGCAGCGTGCGGGTTGGCGCCCGAAGTAGGGGGCTGGTCGCTGGCGGTGATCGGGCTGTTCAACATTGTGGGCAGCCTGGCCATGGGCTGGGCGGTAGGGCGCTGGCGCATGAAGTCGCTGCTGTCGCTGCTGTACGCCACGCGAGGTCTTGCGGTACTGATTTTCCTGTTTGCTCCCAAGACACCGGCCGTGGTGCTGGTCTTTGCCGCCGTCATGGGCATCACCTTCCTGTCCACCGTACCACCCACGGCCGGACTGGTCGCCAAGATGTTTGGCACGGCCAACATGGCAATGCTGTTCGGCATCGTGATGCTGTCGCACCAGATTGGCGGATTCCTGGGGGCCTACCTGGGCGGCAGCGTGTTCCAGGCCACCGGCAGCTATGACTGGGTCTGGTACATCGACATCGTGCTGGCCGTGGGCGCAGCGCTGGTCAACCTGCCGATCCGAGAAGCGCGCGTGGCGCGCCCCGCCGCCAAGGCGGCCTGACCAACCACCTTCTCTCCACGAAAGCCATCGACATGACGCAGACCCCCGCCAGCAACGTTTCGACAGCCCCCACGTCCCCGATTTACCTGGACGACCTGTCTGTCGGCGACCAGTTCCAAAGCGGCGAACACGCCATGGACGAAGCGCAGATCACCACCTTTGCCGCGCAGTTCGACCCGCAGCCCTTTCACCTGGACGACGCTGCTGCGCGCGAGACGCTGTTTGGCGGTCTGGCCGCCAGCGGCTGGCACACGGCGGCCGTGACCATGCGCTTGCAAGTGACCAGTGGGCTGCCGATTGCGGGCGGCATCATCGGTGCGGGGGGCGAACTGAGCTGGCCCCGGCCCACGCGCGCCACCGATGTGCTGCATGTGGTGAGCGAGGTGGTGCAGATCCAGCCCTCCAAGTCCAAGCCCGACCGGGGCATGGTCACGGTGCGCAGCGAGACCCGCAACCAGCACGGCGATGTGCTGCAGCTGTCTACCGTGCGCATCGTGGTGCCACGCCGGCCTGCAGCCGGTGGGGCAGGGGCCTGATGTGACCGAGGCCCTGAATCCGCGCACCCGCATGCTGCTGGAGGCGCCCATTGCGCCCACCTTGCTGCGGCTGGCTGCGCCCAACGTGCTGGTGATGCTGGCGCAGGCGGGCGTCGGGCTGATCGAGACCTACTTTGTCGGCCAGCTGGGCACCGATGCGCTGGCGGGCATGGCGCTGGTGTTTCCGGTGGTCATGCTGATGCAGATGACCTCGGCGGGCGCCATGGGCGGAGGCATTGCTTCGGCCATTGCACGCGCCCTGGGCGCACGGCGGCGGGACGATGCCGACGCGCTGGTGCTGCATGCACTGGCCATTGCGGCGGTGTTTTCGCTGGTCTTTACCGTGGGCGTGGTGGGAGGAGGGCGCTGGCTCTACACCCGCATGGGCGGCACGGGCGGCGCACTGAATGCGGCACTGGTCTATTCCAACTGGGTGTTTGCGGGGGCGTTTCTGGTGTGGCTGTTCAACACGCTGTCGGCCGTGATCCGGGGCACGGGCAACATGGCCGTGCCAGCCTACGTCACGGTGCTGGGCGCGGTTGTACTAGTGCCGCTTTCGCCACTGTTCATCTTTGGCTGGGGCCCCATGCCGGGCCTGGGCATTGCCGGGGGCGCCATTGCGCTGATGGCGTATTACCTGATCGGCAGCGCAGTGCTGGCCGCATACCTGTGGTCGCCGCGCAGCCTGCTGCGGCCGTCGCTGGCGCACATCCGGTTTCGTTGGGTGCTGTTCAAAGACATCCTGCGGGTGGGTCTGGTGGGCACGGTGTCTACCGTCGCCACCAATCTGGCGATTGGCGTCACGACGGCATTGGTGGGTGGTTTTGGCACAGCGGCCATCGCGGGCTACGGCACCGCATCGCGGCTGGAATACCTGCTGGTGCCGCTGGTGTTTGGCCTGGGCGCGCCGCTGGTGGCCATGGTCGGCACATGCATCGGCGCTGGCCAGCGCGAGCGCGCCTTGCGCGCCACCTGGATTGGCGCGGCCATGGCGTTTGTGATGGCCGAGGCGATTGGCCTGTGGGCGGCAGCCTCTCCCAACGGGTGGCTGTCCCTGTTCAACAGCGACCCCGCCATGCTGGAAGCGGGTGCGCTGTATCTGCGCACCGTCGGCCCCGTGTACGGCTTCTTCGGCCTGGGCCTGGTGCTGTACTTTGCCTCGCAAGGGGCAGGGCGCCTGCTCTGGCCGGTGATCGGCAACATCGTGCGCCTGGCGGTGGCCGTCACCGGCGGCTGGCTGGCGCTGCGCTGGGGCGGTGGACTTGCCGCCGTGTTTGCAGCGCAGGGGGCGGCGCTGGTGCTTTACGGCTTGGTCAACGCCTGGGCGATAGCTGGCGGCGCCTGGTTCGGTCCGGTGGGCTGGCCGCGCAGTACCACCCGGCTGTTGCAGCGCATGCCACAGGCCTGAAAGCGATGAAAACAGCTGCTAGCGCCAGTGACTCATGCGCTGGCAGCTATCAAAAAAGGAGCCTCCAGAAGTGCGTCAGACCGGCACGGTGTAGTTGAGCGTCATGCGCCCACCGTCCACAGTCACGATCTCGCCGGTCACATAGCTGGCCGCATCGCTGGCCAGCCAGGCCACCACATCGGCAATCTCGGACGGCTCGCCCAGCCGCTTCATGGGCGTGCGGCTCATGATCTTGTTCTTGGCCTCATCGCTGGTCAGCACGGCCTTGGCGGCCAGYTCGGTGGCGATGGTGCCCGGCGCCACCGCGTTCACGCGGATGTTCTTGTCGGCCAATGCCAGCGCCATCACCCGCGAGAGCTGGTTCACGCCGCCTTTGCTCACGTTGTAGCTGGAGATATTGGGAATGGTCAGCACACCGTTGACCGAGCTCATGTTCACGATCGAACCGCCTCCCGATACCACCATGGCCCGCGCCACCGCCTGGCCGACCAGGAACGAGCCCTTGAGGTTGACCCGCAGCACCGCGTCAAAGTCGGCCTCGGTTACCTCCAGAAAGTCTGCCGCGCGAAAGATGCCCGCGTTGTTCACCAGCACGTCGATGCGCCCATGGGCCGCCAGGGTCTGGGCCACCAGTGCATCCACCTGCGATTTATCGCCCACATCGCAGCGCACATACAGCGCGCCCAGCTCCTGTGCCAGCGCCTGGCCACGCGCATCGTCCACGTCGACGATCACCGGCTTGGCGCCTTCGGCCGCAAAGCGGCGGACACAGGCCTCGCCAATGCCTTGGGCGCCACCCGTGACGATGCAGACGCGGCCCTGATGACCGAAGTGGATGGACGATGTAGAAGGTGCTTGGGTGGGAAGGTTCATGGACGGTGATGGTAGCGGCTTGAGCAAGAGGCAGCGCCGACGGCGCATTGGCGCTTCGTTGGGATGACATCGTTAATGCTAGATACGATGTATATTATGTTAAATATCAAACACACACTCTGTGCGGTGTCGAACAGACACTCCACGACCCCCAACCGCACCATGCGTCGGCCTTGGGGGCACCTGCTGTGGCGGCGTTCTCCCAAGTCTTCCTTCCGAAAAGTCCGTCTGGACTGGTTCCAACGCCTCCCACCAAAACGCGAGCGCCGCTGCGTTGAAAGAACCCATGACCACTTACCTTGCGTGTTTAGGCACCCGCCCTGAGATCATCAAGATGGCACCGTTGCATCGCGAGCTAAAGCTGCGTGGCCACCGCGTGGTGGTGCTCCACACCGGGCAGCACGCCGAGGTGGCCGAGGTGCTTTACCGATTTTTTGATATGGGGCCAGACCTGCGCTTGGCACTGGAGCGGCGCACACCGAGGTTGGGCGACCTCACGGCGCTGTTGCTGGAGGGAGTGGACAGGCTGGTGGACGAAACCCAGCCTGATGTGGTGCTGGTGCAGGGCGACACGACGTCTGCGCTGGTCGGAGCGCTGAGTGGCTACTACAACGACAAGCCGGTCGCCCACATCGAGGCGGGTTTGCGCACAGGCACACGCGAGCCGTTTCCGGAGGAAAAAAACCGGGAGCTGATTGCACGGCTCGCCCACTGGCACTTCGCACCGACGGCGCGGACCCGGGACAACCTTTTGCGCGAAGGCATAGCAGACGCCTGTATCTCCGTCGTCGGCAATACGGTGATTGACGCGGCGCGCTGGACGCAGGAGCGCCTGCAGACCAATGCATCGTCCGCGCCTTCTGTCTTGTCGTCCGGTTTGTCTTCAGTGGTACCAGCCATGGTCGCAGAGTTTCTAGATCAGCAAATTAACCAGCGGCTTCTGTTGGTGACCGCCCACCGCCGAGAGAACTGGGGCGACCCCATACGCAATATCGCCACTGCCATCGGGCAGTTGCTGGCGGCCCATGGCGATCTGGTTGTGGTCTGGCCGCTTCACCCCAACCCAGCCGTCAGTCAGGCGGTGAGGCCGGTGATCGACGCATTGCCGGACGACCTGCGCCAACGGGTGTGTCTGACCGAACCCATGGACTACCCTGCCCTCATCAGCCTGCTGCAACGCTGTTACTTCACGCTGACGGACTCGGGCGGCATTCAGGAAGAAGCCTCTGCGCTGAGGCGGCCAGTGCTGATTGCGCGCGACAGCACCGAGCGGCAGGAGCTGGTGGAAGCTGGTGGTGCGGTACTGGTTGGCACAGACATCCGCCGCATGGTGACTGAGGCGGCACGCCTGCTGCGCGACGATGGGGCGTACCGCAGCATGCAGCTGGAAAGCAGCCCGTTTGGCGATGGCCACACCGCGCAGCACATTGCAGACCGGCTCTGCACGGTGGACTGACAGCGCTTGCGGCCCCACCGCCATCCAGGATGGTGCGGGGACGACGGCCGGTCAGGCGGTAGCTGTATCCAGCGCCGCGGGTGCGGTCAGCAGTTGGCTGACCTCTTTGGCAAACCGGCTGGCCATCCGCTGCGCCCTGAGTGCAGTACGGCACTCCACCAGCACCCGCACAACAGGCTCGGTGCCCGAGGCACGCAGCAGCACCCGCCCATCGTCGCCCAGCAACTTTTCGGCCCGCAGCTGGAAGTGGGGCATCCAGGTGTTGTCGGCCATCCCCGCACCACGGGTCACGGGCACATTGACCAGGCACTGAGCGTTCATGCGCAGATCGCTGCACAGCTGCGACAAGCTGCGCTGCGAGCGCTTCATGGCAGCCACCACCCGCAAGGCTGACATCACGCCGTCGCCGGTGCTGTGCCAGTCTAGCCCGATCAGGTGGCCCGAGCCCTCGCCGCCCAAGCGCCAACCCCGCTGCTTGAGCAGCTCCAGGACATGTCGGTCACCCACGGCAGACCTTGCAAAGTCCAGCCCACGGCGCAGCAGCGCTTGCTCCAGCCCCTGGTTGCTCATCACCGTGCCCACCACCCCACCCTGCAAGCCATCGTTGGTCTGGGCATCCACGGCCAGCACGTACAGCAGCTCGTCACCCGCATAGATGCGGCCCTCGCTGTCCACCATCACCAACCGGTCTCCATCGCCGTCCAGCGCCACGCCGACATCTGCCTGGTGAGCCAGCACGGCCTCGCTCAGGTGCTTGGGCGACGTGGCGCCCACGTTGTCGTTGATGTTCTGCCCATCAGGCGTGGCGCCCACCGCAACCACCTCCGCGCCCAACTGTCGGAACACCTCGGGGGCGATGCGGTGGCAGGCGCCATGGGCGGCGTCGATGACGATCTTCATACCCTGCAGGTGCAAACCTGCCGRCAATGCCTGCCTGCAAAACTGGATGTACAGATCGGAGGCCTCCGGCAGCAGGGACACGCGGCCCAACCGTGACGATGGCAAACAGACCATGGGCTGGACCATGGTGCGTTCGATCTCGGCCTCCATGCCGTCGGGCAACTTGTCACCTGTGGCCGAAAAGAACTTCACCCCGTTGTCCTCACAAGGGTTGTGCGATGCACTCACCACCACACCCGCCTGGTAGCCGCGCAAGCGCGTCAGGTAGGCCACGCCGGGTGTGGGCAACTCGCCGCACATCACCGTGTCCACACCGGCCGCAGAAAACCCCGCCTGCAAGGCCGCCTCAAACATGGGGGCCGACCCGCGCGTGTCGGTGCCCACTGCCACCACAGGTCGCGGGTTCAGTCCCGTGTGCTGACGGCTAAGCAGCTGGCCGCAGGCGTGTGCCAGCCGCATGATGGTCTGGGGGGTCATGGGCTCCATACCCACTGGGGCGCGCACGCCGTCGGTTCCGAACATCTTTTGCGTTGTCTTGGGTAGTCCTGTTGAATGAGATTCGCCAGATAACCCGCACCCCAGGCCAAGGCGAACACCGACGGTGGGGCCTTGGACCGAAACGGTCTGTGCGCTATCGAACCCGCCACGTTATGTACGGCATCGAACAGACAGCGCTGTGCCTACACGCTGACCATGGCTTTTCATGCCACGGATCACCCATTGACACCAGACTCTCTAGCTCCCAAGTGCCTTCATCTGTCACAGACCCACTCTGGCCTGAAGCGCTGGATAGGCAACGCTCTGGCGTGCTTCGTTCTTGCAGCACCACTTTGTACGTCGGCTGCTGTGCTCGATCTGGAGGGGTATGCCGATACCTCGGGCGCCATCTCGGTGCAGCACCAGGGCGACACGGTAGATCCCTACTTTGCCTTGCAGGCACTGTTGCTGGCTCACAGCCATGGGCTGGATATTTCCACGCCTGCCAAGGCCTGGGGCGCCTGGCTGGTACAGCGGCAAAAGCCCGACGCGACCTTTGACCGTTTTTGCCGCAACGGCCCTGTGTGGGCCCCATGTCAAACCGCCGATGCCGACGACTCTGTACTCGGCCTGTGGCTGGCGTTCATGGACAGCATGCCTGCCTCACAACGCAGCCAGGCCAGTTGGGTGCGCAGCCGCATGGCTACCAGTGCGGCGCTGGCCAAGTTGGTAGACCCCAACCGGGGAATTTACCTGGTCTCACCGGTGTACCAACATGGGTTGCTCATGGACAACCTGGAGCTGTGGGCCTACCCGCTCACCCACAAGGCGGCACAAAACGCGCGCCACCCCAACTTCACCAAAACTCTGGCGGTCGTGTTCTGGGACGATCAGCGCAAGCGCTACCTGGTTTCCACCCAGCCCGGACAGCGTGAGACCGCACATGCCTTCTACCCCGACGCCGTGGCGCAGATCTTTCCGCTGTTGGTGCGTTTTCCGCTGATCCCTGGTGGGGCGCCCGCGCATTACCGCCGCTGGATGGCTGAGCACCGCAACGAATGGCTGGCCCAGGTGAAGGACGACTTTGCCTGGGGTCTGGTGGCTGTGGTGGCACTGCAGCAAGGCGACATCCCCTCTGCCCGCTGTTGGCTTCGTACCGCCCTGCCCCATCGGCACGGCGCCCACTGGACGGTGACGGACGAAGTCGCCGCGCAAATCTTGCAGTCCAAGGCCATCACTGCCGCCGTGGACACAACTAACTGCACCAGTCCTCGTCACACCCCCGCACGGTCACCATGAACACCCACTACATCCACCGCCCTGTCCCGTCCCTTGTTCTGGCACTGGGGTTGCTGGCCCATGCCTTACCTGCAGCCCATGCGCAAGACGTTGCAGACCTGCCGGCCCCGGTCCGGCGCATTGAGGCCTACACCAGCCGCCACACCCTCACCAACGGGTATGGCAACTGGCATGAAGCTGGCGTGCGCGGCCAATGGGGTGTGAACAGCCAGTTGCTCGGCATGGAAATCGCCACCATGCGGCGGTTTGGAGAGTCGGGCCGGTTCATCGGGCTGTCGGACACTATGACCTGGAACGAAGACTGGTTCTCCATGCTATCGGTGGGCGCAGGCGATGGTGCTGCTTACCTGCCGCGCTACCGTGTGGACGGGTTCATCAACCGCAAGTTGCTGCCCACACGCCAATGGGTGGCCACCCTGGGGGCAGGTTACTACCGAGCGCCAGACGGCCACATCGACCGCAACATCAGCCTCGGGTCCACTTACTATTTCGATCTGCCGTGGGTGGTACAGGCAGAAATACGCTTCAACAACAGCTCCCCCGGTGGCGTGCGTACCCATCAGCAGTTTGTGGCGGCCACCTGGGGGCGCGTGCACCACACGCAGATCATTGCCCGCCACGGCTGGGGGGCCGAGGGCTACCAGGCCATTGGCAATGGGGTATCTCTGGTCAACTTTGACAGTCGCCAGTCACAGCTCACACTGCGGCAGTGGCTGGGCCCACAGTGGGGCATTACTGCGGGCTTAGAGCGCTACCGCAACCCCTACTATTCCCGCAACGGCGCCAAGCTGTCGCTGTTTTGGGAACTGCCCTAGGTTGTCCGAGCCTGCAGCGCCTAAGCGACAGCGCCTGACATGACCCGTTCATAGGTCTCCAGATCCTGGTCAAAGCACCCACAGCTTTGCGCCAGCAATGCCTCCCGGTCCAGCACAAGGATATGCCCGCGCGTGTACTGAATTACACCGCTCTCTTGCAGCTTGCCGGCCGCCAGCGTCACACCGGCCCGGCGTACCCCCAGCAGGTGCGCCAGCGTCTCGTGGGTCATCTGAATGTCGGGGGTGCGCAGCCGCGTTTCGCTCATCAGCAGAAACCGCGCCAGACGCTGCTCCAGCGAATGAAAGTGCCCGCAGGCTACCATCGTGCCCATTTGCGATAGCTCGACATACAGATAGCGGGTGGTCAGCAGGCTCAGAGTCCGGCTGGCCAAACAATGGCTGCGCCAGGCATCCAGCTGGATTCGCCATGCCTGGCCTGCCCCCGAAACCACCGCATCAAAGGCCGAGGCCGTCACCCCCAGCCCTGCGCTGGCACCCAACATGCCCTCAAAGCCGATCTGCCCGGCCTCAAAGTGCCGCGCGCCCTCCAGGTTGGAGAGCAACGAGATCATGCTGTTGGTGGGAAAGTACACATGGCTGAGTCGTTCACCCGCTCGCCCCAATACTTGCTGGCTTTCCAGTTCGACCCACTCGGCAACGGACAACAGGCGCGACCGCTCTGTAGGCCGCAAAAGGGCCAGCAGTCGGTTCGCGAGGGATTGGTCGATGTGCGGCTTCTTGACAGCAGGACGGGATCGTTTTGAATTCTCGGAGGAGACGCCATCTCTGTCTGTCTGCTGGCGTACATAGAGCTTACGCAAGCCAGCCCTCATGCCGCCGTGCTCCCGCCCAACACGGCTTTGGTGCGCAGATAGAAACCCAATTCGTTGATGGTGACCAGGCTGCGGTTGGCCGCAAAGGTTTTTTCCATGGCCGCCAGTTGTGTACGCGCCTGGCTGCCCTGCCCTCGAAGCGCGGCAACGTACCCGAGGATGGCCCACGGGAAAGGGTCATAGCGCCCGGTTTCCCAGCCTGGTGAGCGCGTGTTGAGACAGTTCCACCCTGCTGCAAACAGCCCGGTCAGCTCGCGCAATCCAAAGGCCTGCGGGTACACCTGACAAGTGGTGCCAGGGTAAAACTCTGCGCTGGGTGCCAGCGCGGCGTCGCTGGCCAAAAATGACTGCTCTGGGGCCTTGTAGAGCTGGCGCGCAATGCCTTCTGCGGTATTGGTCGCCAGCAGGTCATAGTAGTTGGCTTCAGACAGTTCGCTGCGCGACCGCAGCACCGCCGCAAAGTCGCGCAGACCTCGGTAACCTTCGCAGTTGTCCATGAGGTAGCCGCTGGCGTTGGTCTGGCTGCGCGGCGCCTGAAACACTGCAGTCAGCCCCGAAGACTTGGCAGTCAATGCCAGGTTGCGGTAAGCGATATTTTTGAGGGCCGCTTTGCGCGCCTCCCACCAGGCCCAATTGCCAGTGGCCGCCACATAGCGCGACGCCAGGGACAGAAAGGTGGATGCATAGGCGTCGTCCGAGTCAGCCAGCACCTTCTTGACCACCGAGGTATTGGCCCGGCCATAGGGGAACTCAATATCCGAAATGGTGCTGGTGGCAGGATCGGTGCTGGCCAGGTACAGATTCAGATACGGGAGGACGTATGTTTCCAGATCCGGCGCACTGAGCATGGGCACCAAGGGCAACAATCCCAGGTTGGCGAAGTACCAGTTCAGGCGTCCATTGGGCGCCAGCTCGTAGCCACCGGCATAGGGACCCGACAGGATGCGCAACGCCTTGATCTCCGCTACAGCATCGATGGGCGCGCGAGCTTCTGACGCCCAGCTGGCCGAACACAAAAGCAACCCAGCCCCCAAGGCTGGCACCTTTTCTAGCAATGAACGACGCCGCATGTGCACGATCTCCGAACGCAAGCCCGGACACCGCTTTCAACATCTGGAGAGCAACAGCGCAAAAAGAAGCGCACTGCCAGGAAGGCCGACACCCCCGGGTGAAGGGTGGCGTACTTATTTTGCAGAAGATGCCTTCGATTTCTTCACTGCGTACGCAGGCGTACAGACAGGTGAACCTGGCAGCGCCGCAGACGGTACGGCTGAACAGACCCGACAGGGGAATGAGCGCCCTAATGTGTAGCGGACAAGGGGGCCGTGCTGGCCGCCCATGCATACAGAGCCACAAACACCATCATGTCGAAAAGCGCCCCGAAACACAGGTACAGCACGGGCATGAATACCACCGACAAGTGCTGCAGAACCAGCAGGTGCACCATGGCTTGCTGYGGCACCATGACCCCAAAGAACAACAGGATAAGCAAGGTATGCACGACCTTGGCCTGCCAGCTGATTTGCAGCGGGTAGTAGCCGAGCGCCATCAGCACCGGTATGGCCAGAATGAGCAAATAGCCAGCATCCAGCAGGTCCATGACATGGTTCAGCACCAAGTGCGGGAACGGCATCGGCGCAAACCAGAAGTACAGCAGCGCCAGCGCCTGCACCACGCACAGCACCCGCACCAGATACTGCGCGGGAAGCCATCGCCCTCGCAGGCGCAGTGCCAGCCCCCAGGCCACCACAGTCAGCACGGCAGCCAGGGCAGCACCAGTGGTGATGGACAGCCCCAGGTCACCCGCGCCTGGCAACCAGCTCATCCCCAACAGGTCCTGGCGTGATGACACTGCCGCTGGCTGCAGCGGCATATGCAGCCACCGCGCCCAGGTGAGCAGGTAGCTGCGCCAAAAACCGTACAGAGGCTCCCGCAAAGCGTAGATCAAAGACAACCACACCACCGGCAGCCCCACCATTTGCAAAAGCAGCCATGGGTTGAGCCGGATGCGGCTGAGAGCGCGGTGGGGCAACTGGTGCCTGTGGGTTTGTTGGGCCTGCGCCAACAGGCCGCGCGCAGCATTGAAAGCCAGCTCGCGGTCTTGGCGGCTGTGGGGAGTAACGGTGGGATGTGGCAAGGGGAAGCCCTCTGTGGCGGTTCAGCGGATGGAATAATGCGAGGGCGCAGGCCACCGACCAGCCATGCAATGCGGGTGCGCCGCGTTCACGCCGACCACACAATGCCCAGTTGGCGGGCCCACACGGTGCCATGCGCCCGGGCGCCCGCCTCCGCCATGATGGTTTCTGCGCTGACGGTGGTGAGGGCCTGCGGCGAGCCCACCTGTACCCCAGCGCCGAGCAGGATGCCCGATTCGGACACCACGGGTCCGGCCACCTGGGCATGGTCCAGGAGCTGGATCTGCTTTTCACTACATAGCGAGCCCTGCACCCGCGCGTGGTCGCCCATGACGATGCCTCCACGGGCTTTCACGTCGCCTTCAATCACGGTGCCAGCCCCAATGAGCAAACGCCCCGTGACCACCAGCGAGCCGTGATACCGGTGCATGCGTGGCAGCTTACAGTCGCCGCGCACGAGCGTCACATGCTCGCTCTGGCGAAGAGCACCCTCCAACCGATCAAAGCTGGCCTCGATCAAAGGTGCATGCTCGCGTTCAGGTTGCAGGGCCGCATCACCACCAAAGCGGATGTGTGGCGCCTGGATCCGCTCAAAACAGCAATCGGCCTCCAGCTCCACGGCGGTCGATGAAGACAGGCGCCGCAGCCCCGAACAGCCCCGGGCCAGATGCATGGACGCGTCGGCATGTGCCCACTGCCCCACATCGCTACCCGCACCCAGCCGCATACGACCCTGCGCCAACAGGCCCACAAAGCGGCTGCGGGCCGGTGCTTCGAAGTCACCATGCACGAACAGCGGTGCAGCACATTGGATCGCTGTCTGCGGCTTGACCGAGCCCAGGCACACCAGGGGTCGCAGCATGCCGGCCCAGTTCACGCCCTCCAGTGACACCGGCGCAAAATCAAACTCGTTGGCATAAGGACCCGGCACTTGCGCCTGGTGGGCCTGCACCAGCGCGCGGAACCGGTCAGCGAAATGGTCGATGTCGGTGGTGTAGTGCGGCAACACCTGCAATGCCTCGGTATCGGTGGGGTGCCGCCACTCGCGCCAGGTGGGACCAAAGGCAATCAACATCAATCCCGAGCTGATCAATACGAAGGCCAGGTAGAACAAGGCGGTGTTCATTGTTCGACGCTCGGTTGCCGGTAGCGCACGGTCTTGTCCCACACCATGTCGCGGCGCAGYAGCTTGTCCATCAACTGCCCCCACACCGATGACGATATGGCAAACAGGCTGATCACGAAGCCCAGCAAGCTGAGCGGCAGCAGCCGTAACCGCCTGCGTTTGCCGTCCAGCAGCACCGCTACGGCGATCTCAAAGAACGCGGCAAAGTTGCCCAGCGTGCCATAGGCCATGAGCGCAAACAAGGAGATCAGCCCCGTCAGCATGTCCCCGGCATTGAAAAAATACAGGCCCAGCGCCAGCAGCCAACCCACCAGCAGCAACGGCGGCAGCACAAATACCCACAAAAGCAGCAGCCCGTCCAGGCGTTCTCGCCAGCTCAGGTAAGGACTGAATGCAAAGCGCAAGCCATAGCGCACCATCACCTGGTTGTGCCCCTTGGCCCAGCGCTTGATCTGTTTGATGCGCACCTGCCAGTCCTGAGGCACCTCTTCATAGCACTCGGACCTATTGGTGTAGACAGTCTTCCAGCCGTTGAGCAACAGCCGATAGGTAATGTCCGTGTCTTCGGCCAGCGTATCGTCGTGCCAGCCGCCCACCGCAGCCACAGCCGAGCAGCGCACGCCACCCACGGTGCCTCCGTACTGGGGCACCAGGCGAAGGTTCATACGGGCCTGCTGGTCCACCTGGTAGCCGCCGCTTCGCTCCAGATCCAGCATGCGTGTGAGCAGGTTCACCCCCGTATTGACCGGCACCACACGGCCCATCACTGCCCCCATCTCTGGGTCGAAAAATGGCGCCACTAGCTGCTTGAGCAGCCCACGGCCGGGCACATAGTCGGCATCGAAGATGATCACAATGTCGCCCTGCGCGTGCTGCAGGGCATCCTTGAGCGCTGCCGCCTTGCCTGGCTTGCCCTTGGTACGGTGAAACGGCACGATTCGCCCAGGGTAACGGCCTACCCAGTCATCGATGATGGCGCGCGTGCCATCGGTAGACCGGTCGTTGACCGGCACCACCTTCAGCCGGTCGAGCGGGTAATTGGTGTCCAGCAGGGCCTGCA
>NZ_JBGFFF010000056.1:0-28562 GCF_056175785.1 Acidovorax sp. LjRoot204 | reverse complement strand
AGGTAGGACGGGCGGCCCAGGTATTCCAGATCCACCACCAGGCTGTCGAGCACGTCGTCCAGCCCCTCGACCACGCGGTACAGCTCGGCCGTGCCCATGCGCACGCCCTGGCGGTTGATGGTGGCATCCGAGCGGCCGTAGATGATGCCACCCACAGCCTCGGGCCGGGCCACCAATCGCAGCCAGTCGCCCTGGCGCCACACGGGGCGCTGCTCGGCGTCGTAGAAGGTGTCGAAGTAGCTCTCCTTGTAGCGTGTGCCGTCGGCGTCGCCCCAGAAGTACAGCGGCATCGACGGAATGGGCCGGGTACAGACCAGCTCGCCCACCTCGTCGATGACCGGCTGGCCCGCGTCGTTCCAGGCCTGCACGCTGGCGCCCAGCGCACGGCATTGCATCTCGCCCAGGTGCACGGGCAGCGTGGGCAGGCCCACCAGGAAACCCCCTGCGATATCGGTGCCGCCGGAGACTACGTTGAGCCAGAAGTCGTCCTTGACATCGTAGTAGAGCCAGCGGTAGGCCTCGGGCGACAACGGTGATCCGGTGGAGCACACGGTGTGCAGGGCCGACAGGTCGGCCACCTGCCGGGGCACCACACCGGCCTTCAGGCAGGCGTGGTGGATGGCGGCTCCCACGCCGAAGGTGGTCACGCGAAGGCGGCCTACCAGGCGCCACAGATAGGCCCAGTCGGGGTCGGCGCCCCCGCCGGCCGCACCGGTGACGGAGCCGTCGTATAGCACGATGGTGGCCCCACCCAGCAAGCCCATGACGTGCGCGTTCCAGACCATCCACGAGGTGTTGACCGCCCACAGCACCCGGTCGCCGGGGTGCAGGTCGTTGTGCAGCACCATGGCCACCAGGCTGTTGGCCAGCACGCCACCGTGGCCGTGCACGATGGCCTTGGGCAGGCCCGTGGTGCCGGATGAATACAGCGTCCACAGCGGGTGGTCGGGTGCGAGTGCGAGCGGCTCAAGCGGTGCGTTGCCCGCCACGGCATCGGCCCAGTGCACCACGGTGCGCGCCTGCGCCTGCACGGGGGGCGCAGGCGCCGGGTCGAGGCAGGGTACCCAGACCACGTGGCTCACCGTGGGCAATTGGTCCAGGATGTCGCCCAGCGCAGCGCGGCGGTCAAACGGTTTGCCCGCGTAACGGTAGCCATCCACCGCGACCAGCACCTTGGGCTCGATCTGGCGGTAGCGATCGCTCACGCTCACGGGGCCCATGTCGGGCGCACACAGTGCCCACACCGCACCGATGCTGGCGGCCGCGAGGAAGGCCACCACCGCTTGCGGGATGTTGGGAAGGTAGCCCACCACCCGGTCGCCCGGCTGCACGCCCAATGTGCGCAGCGTGTGCGACAGCGCGCCCACCTGGCGGCGCAGTTCGGGCCACGAGATTTCTCCGGCGCCACCGGACTCGTCCTCGAACACGATGGCCGGTGTATGGGGCTGCGTGCCTCCTGGCGTCTGGCGCAAAAGGGTGTCCACCAGGTTCAGCCGCGCGCCTTCGAACCATTGGGTGGCGGGCATCGGGTCGTCCGAGCGCATGCGGCGCGGGGCTTGCGCCATGGGCACGTCGAAGAAGGCCAGCAGTGCGCTCCAGAACGCTTCGGGTTCGTCCACCGACCACTGCCACAGGGCTTCGTAGCCGCCAAAGTGCAGGCCTCGCTCGCGCGCCAGCCAGGCCTCCAAGGCGGTGATGAGGGCGCGCTCGCGGCGCGCAGCGCTGGGTTGCCAGAGCGGGGTGTCCGGGGTTTCAACAGGGGGCGAGGCTGTTGGGGGCAAGGCTGTCAGGGTGGTCATGAAACGGTTCTTTCGCCTTCTCTTCTCAGGTGTCCGCCGTGAAGCCGATGTTCTTCACATGCACCCGCCACTGCTCGGCCTCGGCGCGCAGCCGCGTGACCAGCTCTTGCGGTGTGGACGAGCGTGCCGTCATGCCGAATTCCGCCAGGCCGCGCACGAAGTCCGGCTGGGCCACGGCAGCGCGCATGGCGTCGGCAACACGCTGCACCGTGGCGGTTGGCGTGCGCGCGGGCACGAAGACACCAAACCATTCGGTCATGTCCAGCGCAAAGCCCTGTTCGCGGTAAGTGGGCAGGTCGGGCACGAAGGCACTGCGCTCGGTGCCCGAGACAGCCAGCAGGCGCAGGCGACCGGATTTGAGGTGCGGCAGGTAGCTGCCCAGCACCGTCGAATAGGCCGCCACCTGGCCGCCCATCAAGTCCTGCAGCCCAGGTGCGTCGCCTCGGTACGCGATGTGGGTGAAGTCGAAGCCCGCCATCTTGCCCAGCACGCTGCCGACCAGATGGGGCGTGGAGCCCGACGCCGGCGATCCGAAATTGGCCTTGCCCGGGTTGGCCTTGGCCCAGGCGACAAAGTCCTGCAGCGTGCGCACTGCGTCGGGCACGGCCGGCCCCACCGCCAGCGCAAACGGGAAGGTGCAGGCCATGGACACAGGTGCCACGTCCTCCAGCGCATAGGGCAGCTTGCGGTAGGTATAGGGGTAGACGGTGAACGGGGAGGGCGGCGACAGCAGCAGCGTGGTGCCGTCGGGCACGGCGTCCTTGAGCGCGCTCACGGCAATCTGGGTGCCCGCGCCGGGCTTGTTGTCCACAAGCACGTTGGCGGCATAGGTACCGCGCAGCTTCTCGGCCAGGCGCCGGGCCACGTTGTCGGTGCTGCCCCCAGGCGGAAAGCCCACCAGCAGGCGGGCCAGCTCGGGCTGTTGCTGTGCCTGTGCGGCAGAGAAGGTGCCGGTGCCCAGTGCGGCCAAGTTGGTGAGTTGGACAGCGAACTGTCGGCGGGTAGTCATGGTTTGTCTCCTGGTTTTTGGTGTGCCACTGCGGTGGTGCGGTGCGACTGTGCCGCAAGGGCGCAGGGGCTGCTTTCCAATTACTGCGGTGGGTATCGGAAAACTGCGGACCTAGGGGAAAACCTGGGCATCGCGCGCGGTTGGGTTGGGGTGAGACCCCCGGGGCGACTGGGCACGCTACGAGCGGCGATAGTCCGAAGGCGTTACACCCCAGTGGCGGCGAAAGGCGTGGCTGAAGTGGGCCGCCGAGGGGTGGCCGGTGAGCAAGGCGATCTCCAGCAGGGGCTTGCGCGAATCGCGCACCAGCCGTGCGGCCAGCTCCATGCGCTGAAAGTGCACCCAGGCGTGGGGTGTGGCGCCAAACGACATCTTGAAGGCGCGCGCAAAGTGAAACGGGCTGAGCCCCGCGATGCCCGCCAGGCGGGCTACCGGCCAGGGCTCGTGCAGGCCGGCCATCACGGCCTCGGTCAACTGGCGCATCTGCCGCGAGGTGAGGGTGGCGCCGGTGCGCGGGCGCTCGCCGGGCAGTGCGTAGTTTTCCACGAGGTGGATGGCAATGCCCATCGCGATGTGTTCGCCAAACGCGGGTTGCAGTGAGGCGTTGTTGTCCAGCGACGCCAGAAGCAGGTCGGCAAAGGCCGCGAGCACCGGGTCCTTGCGGCCAAAACACTGGCCCAGCGCCACATCGCCGCCTGCGGCACGCTGCAGCCAAGCGGGGGCCAGGTCGATGTGGATGTTGTCGCGCACGGCCGAGCTGCGCCAGAAGCTCGGGGTGTCGCCGGGCAGGATCACGGACTCGCCGCGCTGCCAGTGCCTTTCCCCCACCAGGTCTCCATGGCGTTGCAGCAGCTGCGTGGGGTTGCCCCGGCGCACCAGGATGACGCAGTTGCTGTGGGCGGGTACGTACAGGTCGCCCACGGGACCCACCTGGTGCCACACCGCGAGGCCCTGCCAGGGGCGCCCGGCGCTGGAGCGGTGGACGTGGTCCGGCAGCGCATGCCAGGGGTGGTCCAAGCGCTTGTCGGCCAGCGCCCGCCAGTGCGCCGTGTCGAAACCTTCGATGGCAAGCGGAGTGTGGCGGGCGGTTAGTGGTGGCGTCATGGTGAAGATGGCAATGGATTGCCACCAGCGGCCTATCGTAGAGGGTTCCCGGTCCTGGCTACCTGTGTTTCCCGCCGGGCTGGACGGTGGTCGGACCGCGCTCAGGTGTGGCCAAGTGCCAGCAGGGGCTTGACAGCCTCGGTACACTGAAAAAGATGCCCCTGGGTGGGGCACTGCGCCGCGCAGCGCAAGTATTTGATTCCCTTGAAAGACAGATTTATGGCACTGATCCCCGTCACCATCCTCACCGGCTTCCTGGGCTCGGGCAAAACAACGTTGCTCAAGCGCCTCTTGAGCGAAGCCCATGGCCAGAAGATCGCCGTGATCGAGAACGAATTCGGCGAAGAAAACATCGACAACGACATCCTGGTGACCGAGTCCAAGGAGCAGATCGTGCAGATGAGCAATGGCTGCATCTGCTGCACCATCCGCGAAGACCTGCGCGAGACGCTGCAACTGCTGGCGGCCAAGAAGCGCAAGGGCTTGCTTGACTTTGACCGCATCGTGATCGAGACCACCGGCGTGGCCGACCCGGGCCCCGTGGCACAGACCTTCTTCATGGACGAAGAGATCGCCGAAACCTACCTCATCGACTCGATCATCACGCTGGTGGACGCCAAGCATGCGCCACAGCAGCTCAACGACCGGCAGGAGGCGCGCCGCCAGGTGGGGTTTGCGGACCAGATCTTCCTGTCCAAGACCGACCTGGTGTCCAAGGACGAGACCGACGCGCTGATCCATCGCCTGAAGCACATGAACCCGCGCGCGCCCATCAAGGCCGTGCATTTTGGCGAAGTGCCGCTCAAGGAGGTGCTGGACCTTCGCGGCTTCAACCTCAATGCCAAGTTGGACATCGACCCGGACTTCCTCAAGGAAGAAGGGGATGGGCATGACCACCACGACCATGACCACGAACATGGCGAGCACTGCAGCCACCCCTCCCACCAGCATGAGCACGGCCATGGCCATCACCATCACCACGATGACGATGTGAAGAGTTTTGTGTACCGATCGGACCGCCCGTTCGATCCGGCCAAGCTCGAAGACTTCCTTGGCGCCATCGTCAATATTTACGGCCCGCGCATGCTGCGCTACAAAGGGGTGCTGAATATGAAGGGCACTGAACGCAAGGTCATATTCCAGGGCGTGCACCAGCTCATGGGCAGCGACCTGGGGCCCCAGTGGGCCGAGGGCGAGGCGCGTACCAGCAAGATGGTCTTTATTGGCATTGACCTGCCCAAGGACATCTTCCTGCAGGGGCTGGAGCAAAGCCTGGTTTGACCTGTTCGCCGGTTCCGAGGGGGCGATGGAGCCCGATTTGTGTTGTATCTGCAACGTTTCCGTTTGCGTCAGCCCAGGTCGATACAATCGCGCCCCGGCAAGAACCTGTGAACAGGTTCTAGACCCCGGAAGGCTTGCCACACGCCCTTGGCTGCGAATGCAGCTGGGGCCCGCCCGTACTGCGAGGAGACCAGGAAGTGAAAGCCGACACCAGCAAATCCAAGGGGGCCACCAAGGCAACCCCTGCCGCGGCGAAAAGCGCCGCAGCCCCAGCGGCACCCAAAGTTGCTGCGAAGGCCACTGCCAAGGCTGCTGCTGCACCCAAGGTGGTCGCGCCCCCGGCCGTGGCGGCACCCGCTCCGGCGCCCGCACTGCAAGCGGGCTCGCAGGTACCCGTGCGCACAACCCGGCCTTCTTCCCGATTGGCCCAATTGACCGTACCATCCATGGCACAGACGGTGGCTTCGACAGCTGCCAAAGCCAGTTATCAACACACCATGCCCACGACCGCGCAAGCGCAGCCCACTTACACGGCTGCCAAAAAAGACCCCAAGCTGGCGAACAACTGGAAAACCAAGTCCGTCGCCGAGCTGACCGACGCTGAAGTCATGGCCATGCCCGACAGCGAGTACATGAACGAAAAGCAGATGGCGTTTTTCCGCCTCAAGCTCGTTCAGCTCAAGCAGGACATCCACAACAGTGCCGGCGAAACCACTGAGCATCTGCGTGAGGACACCGTGGTGGTGCCCGACCCGGCCGACCGCGCCACCATCGAAGAAGAGCACGCACTGGAGTTGCGCACCCGCGACCGCGAGCGCAAGTTGCTCAAGAAGATCGAACAATCTATTGCCCGCATTGATGCGGGTGACTACGGCTACTGCGACGAAACCGGTGAGCCCATTGGTGTGGGCCGCCTGATCGCACGCCCCACCGCCACGCTGTCGCTCGAAGCGCAGCAACGCCGCGAACTCAAGCAGAAGATGTTTGGGGATTGAGCAGGCCCCCGCCTGTTGATCAACGCGCGCACTCTGCACCCTGAGCCATGAGCAAGGAAGAATCCACCCCTGGCGGCCTGCTATCGAAGGTGGTGCGGTTCGTGAAGAATCCGACCGTCAACTGGACGGAGCTGGACTCCCTCCAGGACGACCGGGAAAGCCAGTACAGCAAGCAGATGCTCAAGGAGATGATCGAGCGCAAGCGCCGCAACGATTTTGTGCGGCGCCGCGAGTTCGATCAGCTGCGCAAGCTGCGCCAGCGCGAGGTCTTGCACGGGCAGCGGGTGGAAGATGCAGCAGGGCGCCCCTCGTTTTTCCAGAGCAGCATGGCATCGCCCGACGAACGGGCCGTGACGCTCAAGAAGATCGACGAGATCGAAGCGCAGATGTCCCAGCAATGGTGGAAGAGCAAGCAGGGCGCCGACGCACCCACCCAGCCAGGGGTGATGCCGGATTCCAGCACGGAGGCGTCTGCGGAAGAGCAAGCCCGTGCCTATGCGCCCACGCTGCCCGGAAGCCTGTCTGCCCCGCTGGATACCAAACCCGCCGTTCAGCCTCTGTTCGCTGATGACAGCATGGCCATTGGCCGCTTTGGCGGCACAGACGCCACCATGCTGCCCGGCAGCGCCCCACACGTCGAAGCATCCTTCAGCCCTGCGGCTCCCACGGCTGCGCCCGCGCCCGCATTCGAACCGGAGGAATTCGTGCACGAACCCGATCTTGAAGAAGCCGCCATCCGGTTTGCCAATGGTGACCATGCAGGGGCCGAGTCTGGCCTGCTGGAGGTGCTGGCCCAGCACCAGCAGGACGATCCAGCGCAGCAGCTGGAAATCTGGATGACGCTGTTCGACCTTTACCGGGCCACCGGGCAGCACGACCGTTTTGACACCCTGGCCATCGACTTTGCCGCGCAATATGGCCGCTCGGCGCCGCTGTGGTTTTCCATCCCGGCGCAACTGGGCCTGGCCGTTGAAGTGGCTCCCGCTGCCGAGCCTGCCGCCGCCATGCGCCGTGATTTCAGCTGGAACGCTCCGCCCACCGTGGCGGTTTCTTCGGTGGCCGCACTGCAGGCCTCGCTGGCCCGTGCGGCGTCCCCCTGGACGCTGTCCTGGTCACGCCTTGCTTCGATTGACGAGGCGGCAGTGCCCCTGTTGGCTGACCAGTTCAGCCTGTGGGCCGACCGCGATGTCCAGATCGTGTTTTCGGGGGTTGAAAAGCTCCATGCCCTGCTCGATGCCAAGACCCAGTCGGGCGACCGCTCGAACAGCCCCGAGTGGTGGCGTTTGCGCATGGCAGCCATGCGCCTCATGGGCAAGCCCGACGAGTTTGAACTGGTGGCGCTCGACTACTGCGTGACCTACGAAGTCTCTCCGCCCTCCTGGGTGTCGCCACGTTGCGGATACTCGGACAACGAGGGTGTGTCTTCGGGCTCTGCGCCTCTGGCCGCCGACAGCGACTTCATGGCGTCCGATCTCGGTGAGTCGTCGGTCCCCGCTCCCTTGGAGACCGGGCCCGTCGCACAGCTCAGCGGCCATATCGACGGCGATGCCACGCCCCTGCTGCAGCCGTTCGAGGCACACTTCAAGCCCGGCGTGCCGCTGACCATTGCCTGCGACAAGCTGATCCGGGTGGACTTTGCTGCTGCAGGCTCCGTGCTCAACTGGGCGGCTGAGCAACAGGGCCACGGCCATGTGATCCAGTTCCACAACCTGCAGCGGCTGGTGGCGATCTTCTTCAACGTGATCGGAATCAACGAGCACGCCTGGGTGGTCCCCCGGAAGAACTAGCCGCACCGCTCCTGGGGTGGGGCTGTTCCGGTCCAGATCCCAGTCTTGCGGGCGTTGGGGAATCGCGTGTCGCGTGGTTGGCCAGGCTGCGTGTGCGGCATCCGTCCCGAGGTCGGCTTGCAAAATGCCTGGTGATCCCCATCTGCCGCAGCTATGGATTCATCTCAAGACAACCATCCGGTGTTCCACGGCACCACCATCCTCAGTGTGCGTCGCCAGACGCCTTCCGGCATCCAGGTCGCCATCGGCGGCGATGGACAGGTCACGCTGGGCAACATCGTGGTCAAGGGCACGGCGCGCAAGGTGCGCAAGCTCTACCACGGCAAGGTGCTGGCGGGCTTTGCGGGCGCCACGGCCGATGCGTTCACGCTGTTCGAGCGCTTCGAGGCGAAGCTGGAAAAGCACCAGGGCCACCTGACGCGCGCTGCCATCGAACTCACCAAGGACTGGCGTACCGACCGGGTCTTGCGCCGCCTCGAAGCCATGCTGGCCGTGGCCGACGCCAGTGCGTCGCTCATCATCACCGGCAATGGCGACGTGCTGGAACCTGAGCAAGGCATCGTGGCGATTGGCTCGGGGGGCGCTTATGCGCACTCGGCGGCCAAGGCGCTGCTGGTGAATACCGAGTTGTCTGCCCAAGAGATCGTGAAAAAGTCGCTCGAAATTGCGGGCGAACTCTGCATCTACACCAACATGAACCACACCATCGAGACGCTCTGAGCGCACGACGGTGGAGCAGGCCCCGCGCTGGCCTCACGGTCAGCGCATCGAGGGCTAAATGCTCTGTTTTTTATAGCTGCTGGTGCATGATTCACTAGCGCTACAGTCCCATTTGATACCAGGAAGACCTGTATGTCGTCCATGACCCCCCAGGAAATCGTCTCCGAGCTGGACCACCACATCGTGGGTCAGGCCAGCGCCAAGCGTGCCGTGGCCATCGCTCTGCGCAACCGCTGGCGCCGCCAGCAGGTGGAAGGCAGCCTGCGCCAGGAGATCACGCCCAAGAACATCCTCATGATCGGCCCCACCGGCGTGGGCAAGACCGAGATTGCACGCCGCCTTGCAAGACTCGCCGATGCGCCCTTCATCAAGGTCGAGGCCACCAAGTTCACCGAAGTGGGCTACGTGGGCAAGGACGTGGATTCCATCATCCGCGACCTGGCCGAGATGGCTGTGAAGCAGACGCGCGAGGCCGAGATGAAGAAGGTGCGTACACGCGCCGAAGATGCCGCCGAGGAACGCATCCTGGACGTGCTGATCCCCCCGGCCCGCGCAGCGGCAGGCAGCGAACCCGCCGCTGACAACACGGCCCGCCAGGTCTTTCGCAAGAAGCTGCGCGAAGGTGCACTGGATGACAAGGAGATCGAGATCGACGTGGCCGAAGGCCGCCCCCAGCTCGAAATCATGGGCCCCCAGGGCATGGAGGAGATGACCGAGCAGCTGCGTGGCATGTTCAGCCAGCTGGGCCAGGACAAGCGCAAGACCCGCAAGCTCAAGATCGCCGAGGCCCTGAAGCTCATCGCCGATGAAGAGGCGGCCAAGCTGGTCAACGAAGAGGGCATCAAGACCCGCGCGGTGGCCAGCGCCGAGCAAAACGGTATCGTCTTCATCGATGAGATCGACAAGGTGGCCGCGCGGCAGGAAAGCAGTGGCGCCGACGTATCGCGCCAGGGCGTGCAGCGCGACCTGCTGCCGCTGGTGGAGGGCACCACGGTGTCCACCAAGTACGGCATGATCAAGACGGACCACATCCTGTTCATCGCCTCGGGGGCGTTCCACCTGTCCAAACCGAGCGACCTGATCCCGGAGCTGCAGGGGCGGTTCCCGATCCGGGTGGAGCTGGAATCGCTGTCGGTCAAGGACTTCGAAGCCATCCTCACGCAGACCCATGCGTCGCTGGTCAAGCAGTACCAGGCGTTGCTGGCCACCGAGGGCGTCACGCTGGAGTTCGCGCCCGAGGGCATCACCCGCCTGGCGCACATCGCCTTTGAGGTGAACGAACGCACCGAGAACATCGGCGCGCGCCGCCTGTCCACGGTGATGGAGCGCCTGCTGGACGAGGTGAGCTTTGACGCCACCCGCCTGGCCGGCCAGACCATCACCATCGACGCCGCCTACGTCGATACCCGCCTGCAGACCCTGAGCCAGGACGAGGACCTGTCGCGCTACATCCTGTGACCACTCGGTCAAGCCTTGAGAGGTCACTTTCATAGGCCTCTCTAAGTGCTTCTTTTTCAACGACTTTTGGCGTTCTGGTGTCTGAAAAAACGCATCTAAGTCGTTGATTTCATTGAAAAGTTTGTGGGACAACCCCCTTGTTCGGTGTGCTTTTCCTGCTACAGTGCAAAAAAGTGCAATTAAGTGGTGAAAAGTGCCCTCAAGGTCCGTTTCTGGACCTGCGAGGCGCAAAACCGAACTGGGAATCTGTCCGTGTTTCAAGGTGCCTCGTCGCTGAGTCTCGATGCGAAGGGTCGGCTGTCCGTGCCGACCCGGCATCGTGACGTCCTCGCGGCCACGGCATCCGGTCAGCTCACCATCACCAAGCACCCGCACGGCTGCCTCATGGTCTTCCCCCGCCCTGAATGGGAGAAGTTCCGCGAGCGCATCGCCCAGCTGCCCATGTCCGCCCAGTGGTGGAAGCGCATCTTCCTGGGCAATGCCATGGATGTGGACATGGACGCCACCGGCCGTGTGCTGATCTCCCCCGAGCTGCGCGAAGCCGCCGGTATTTCCAAAGACACCATGCTGCTGGGCATGGGCAACCATTTCGAACTCTGGGACAAGGCCACCTACGACGAGCAGGAAGCCAAGGCCATGCAGGGTGAGATGCCGGATGTCTTCAAGGACTTCTCCTTTTAAGGCGCGCTGTGACATCCCCCTTGCAACACACCACCGTCCTGCTGAATGAGGCCGTGGACTCTCTCCTGGGCGGCGCAGGCACGGAGCCTTCCGGCACCTGGATCGATGCGACCTTCGGGCGCGGCGGGCACTCCCGCCTCATCCTGCTCCGGCTAGGCCCCCAGGGGCGCCTGGTGGCCTTTGACAAGGACCCCGAAGCCATCGCCGAAGCAACGCGCATCACCGATGCGCGTTTTTCCATTCGGCACGAAGGTTTTCGCCATCTGGCCGACCTGCCGCCCGCCAGTGCTGCGGGCGTTCTGATGGACCTGGGCGTGAGCTCGCCCCAGATCGACAGCCCCGAGCGGGGCTTCAGTTTCCGTTTTGACGGTCCGCTGGACATGCGCATGGATACCACGCGCGGCGAAAGCGTGGCCGATTGGTTGGCCACGGCCGAAGTCGGTCAGATTGCGGAGGTGATACGTGACTACGGTGAAGAACGGTTTGCTGGCCCCATTGCAAAGGCGATTGTTGCTCGGCGCGAAGAGCGGGGTCCTCTTGCAACCACCGCAGAATTGGCCGACCTCGTGGCTGGCGCGGTCAAAACCCGCGAGCCGGGCCAGAACCCTGCAACGCGCACATTTCAAGCTCTTCGGATTTTCATCAACGCCGAGCTTGAAGAGCTGCAACAGGCGCTAGAGGCCAGCCTCTCGGTGCTGCAGCCCGGTGGGCGGCTGGTGGTCATCAGCTTCCATTCGCTCGAAGACCGCATCGTCAAGCAGTTCATCGCCAAACATTCCAAGGAGGTCTACGACCGCCGCGCACCGTTTGCTGCGCCGCAGGCCATGAAGCTCATCGCGCTCGACCGCATCAAGCCCAGTGCGGCCGAGGTCGAGGCCAATCCCCGCTCGCGCAGCGCCATCATGCGCGTGGCCGAGCGCACGGCAGTCGTCTGACATGACGCGGCTCAACGTGGTCCTGTTGCTGGCGGTGCTGGCCAGTGCGATCTATCTGGTGCACACCCAGTACGAATCGCGCCGCCTGTTCACCGAGCTGGACCGCGCCGTGGCCGAGGCCCGCCGTCTGGAGACGGAGCACCAGCGCCTGCAGGTGGAAAAGCGCGCCCAGGCCACGCCGCTGCGGGTGGAGAAGATCGCGCGTGCGCAGCTGAACATGCGCACCGCCACCCCAGCGATCACCCAGTACGTGTCTGACCCGCAAGGCGTCGCAACTGCCACCGCAGCGGCAACAGCCGCCGCTTCGCAACCCGCCGGGGTGCAGCCATGAGCCGCAGCGTGCTCTATACATCCAGCCCTTTGCTGGCCAGCAAGACGCCGGTCTGGCGCAGCAAGTTCATCGTGGCGGTGATTGGGCTGGGCTTTCTGGGGCTGGCTGGGCGGGCGGCCTATGTGCAGGTGTTTGGCAACGCGTTCTTCCAGCGTCAGGGCGAGGTGCGTTTTGCGCGCACGCTGGAGTTACCTGCCAACCGCGGCAAGATCGTGGACCGCAATGGCCTGATCCTCGCGTCCAGCGTGCCGGCTGCCAGCATCTGGGCGATCCCCGAAGACGTGGACCAGGACAAGCCCGAGGTTCGCGCCAAGCTCAAGCAGCTGGCCAAGCTGCTGGACATGCCGCAGGCCGACCTGCTGAAAAAACTGGCGGATGAGGACAAGACCTTCGTCTGGATCAAGCGTCAGCTTGACTGGGACGTGGGCCAGCAGATCGCAGCCCTGGACATCAAGGGCATCTACCAGCGCAAGGAATACAAGCGCCAGTATCCCGAGGGCGAGGCTGCCGCACACGTGGTGGGCTTCACCAACGTGGAAGACCACGGCCAGGAAGGCATGGAGCTGGCCTTCGACAAGGAGCTGGCAGGCAAGCCCGGTTCGCGCCGCGTGATCAAGGACCGATTGGGCCGCGTGGTGGAAAGCGTGGGCGAAACCGTGCCCCCGGTCGATGGCAAGGACATGCAGTTGTCCATCGACAGCAAGGTGCAGTTCTTTGCGTACCAGAAGCTGCGCGACCAGGTCGCCGCGCACAAGGCCAAGGCGGGCAGCGTGGTGGTGCTCGATGCCCACACGGGTGAGCTGCTCGCGCTGGCCAACTACCCGAGCTACGTGCCCGACAAGCGCCAGAACCTGACTGGCGAGCAGCTGCGCAACCGTGCGCTGACCGACGTGTTCGAGCCCGGCTCGACCATGAAGCCGTTCACCATCGGCCTGGCGCTGGAGACTGGGCGCGTGCGCCCAGAGACCGTGGTGGATACCAACCCCGGACGCATCACCATCACAGGCTCCACGATCTCGGACACGCACAACTACGGCGTGCTCACGGTCGAAGGCGTGATCCAGAAGTCCAGCAACGTGGGCACCACCAAGCTGGCCATGCAGATGCCCGCGCGCGAGATGTGGGAGACCTTCTCGGCCGCCGGTTTTGGTCAGAAGCCCCAATTGCACTTCCCGGGCGTGGTGACGGGCCGCCTGCGCCCCTACAAGAGCTGGCGCCCCGTGGAGCAGGCCACCATGTCGTACGGCTACGGCCTCTCGGCCAGCCTGTTCCAGATGGCACGGTCGTACACCGTGTTTGCCAATGGCGGTCGGGTGATTCCCGCCACCATGCTCAAGACGGCCGAGCCCGCCGTGGGCGTGCCTGTTTTTTCCGAGCGCACGGCCGACCAGGTGCGCAAGATGCTGCAGATGGCCGCAGGCCCCGGCGGCACGGGCCAGAAGGCGCAGACCGTGGGCTACTCCGTGGGCGGCAAGTCGGGCACGGCACGCAAGCAGGTGGGCAAGAACTACGCCTCGGGCAAGTACCGCGCGTGGTTCACCGGCATGGCACCCATCGACAAGCCCCGCATCATCGTGGCCGTGATGATCGACGAGCCCAGCAACGGCGTGTTCTACGGCGGTGCCGTGGCCGCGCCGGTGTTCAGCGAGGTGGTGCAGCAGACACTGCGCATGATGGGCGTGCAGCCCGACATGGCCGTCAAGCCGCAGATCGTGGCCAATGCCGTGGAGGAGTCGCTGTGATGCAAGCGCCGCTCCACACCCTCCAGACTGCCAGCGACGCGGTGCAATGGCTGCGCGCGCGCGTCACCGGCGCACTGCACACCGACAGCCGCCAGATCTCGCCCGGCGACGGCTTTATTGCCTGGCCCGGTGCCGCCACAGACGGCCGCGCGCATGTGGCCGACGCCATGGTGCGTGGCGCCACGGCCTGCCTCGTCGAACTGGCGGGGGTCGAGGCCTTCGCTTTTGCGGGCGACCACATGGCGGCGCTGCAAGGTCTCAAGGCCGCCACAGGGCCCATCGCCGCCGAATGGTTTGCACAACCCACGCAGCAGCTGAAGGTGCTCGCGGTGACGGGAACCAACGGTAAGACCAGCACGGCGTGGTGGCTCGCAGGTGCTCTGAATGTGCTATCGAATGAGGCGCAATCAGGGCAAGATCAATGTGCGCTGGTGGGTACTTTGGGCATGGGACTGCCACCCGCGCTCACCTCCACCGGCATGACCACGCCCGACCCGGTGCGGTTGCAGCGCGCGTTTGCCCAGTTTGTGGCGCAAGGCCTCGGTGCCTGCGCCATCGAGGCTTCGTCGATTGGATTGGCCGAGGCCCGGCTCGACGGCACGCACATCCACGCGGCCATCTTCACCAACTTCACGCAAGACCACCTGGACTACCACGGCAGCATGGCCGATTACTGGCTGGCCAAGCGGGCGCTGTTCGACTGGCCGGGCCTGCAGGCCGCCATCATCAATGTGGACGACCCCGCAGGCGCCCAATTGCATGGCGGGCTGAAGGGCAGTGCACTGGATCTGTGGAGCGTCTCGGCCCAGGGGGCTGCGCGCCTGGCGGCGCAGGACATCACCCTGGGCGACCAGGGTCTGTGTTTCACGGTGGCCGAGGGCTCTGACCGGCAGCTGCTGCAAACCCGCGTGATCGGCCAGTACAACGTGCTGAACCTGCTGGGGGTGCTGGCCACGCTGCGCAGCCTGGGTGTGCCGCTGGACCGCGCCGTGCGCGCCTGCGCCAGCCTGCAGCCCGTGCCGGGCCGCATGCAGCGGCTGGTGGCGGTGGGCCAACCCCTGGTGGCCGTGGACTACGCCCACACCCCCGACGCTTTGGACAAGGCCCTGCAAGCCCTGCGCCCCCTGGCCACCGAGCGTGGCGGGCGGCTGTGGTGCGTGTTCGGCTGCGGCGGCGACCGCGACGCGGGCAAACGCCCGCTGATGGGTGCCGTGGCCCAGCAGCAGGCCGACCAGGTGCTGGTGACCAGCGACAACCCCCGCAGCGAAGACCCGGCCGCCATCCTGCACCAGATCCTGCAGGGCACGATTGCCGGTGGCACCGTGCGTGCCGAGCCCGACCGTGCGGCCGCCATCGCCCAAGCCATTGCCGAGGCCGCACCTGCCGATGTGGTGCTGATTGCCGGCAAGGGCCACGAAGACACCCAGGAGACGGCAGGCGTGCGCGTGCCGTTCTCCGACATGGCCCACGCGCAGGCTGCGCTGCAGGCCCGAGGAGCCCACACATGGGCATGAACCCCATTACACCCGTCATGACACTGCAGCAAGCCTGGGCGCTGCTGCAGCCGCGTATTCCCGCCGCCCGACTGGTGGGCGATGGCGCCACACCGCTGGCGCGTGTGCACACCGACACGCGCACCCTGCAGCCGGGCGATCTGTTTGTGGCGCTCAAGGGCGAGCGTTTCGATGCCAACGCCTTCCTGGCCGATGCTCGTACGGGCGGTGCCGCTGCAGCCATTGCACACGGTGGCTTGGAGGCAGCCGGTTTGCCCGGCATCGAAGTGCCCGACAGCCTGGCTGCGCTGGGCGCACTCGCCACCGGCTGGCGTACGCAGTTCCACCTGCCGCTGATCGGCGTGACGGGCAGCAATGGCAAGACCACGGTGACGCAGATGATCGCGTCCATCCTGCGTGCTTGGCAGGGTGAGGCTGCGTTTGCCACGCAGGGCAATTTCAACAACGACATCGGTGTGCCGCTGATGCTGATGCGCCTGCGCGCCAGCCACCGCGCCGCCGTGATCGAGATGGGCATGAACCACCCTGGCGAGATCGCCACGCTGGCCGCCATGGCCCAGCCCACGGTGGCCTTGGTCAACAACGCGCAGCGCGAGCATCTGGAGTTCATGCATACCGTCGAGGCGGTGGCCCGCGAGAACGGCTCGGTGTTTGCCAGCTTGCCCGCCGATGGCGTGGCCGTGTTCCCGTCAGGGGATGCCTACACGGGCCTGTGGCAGTCGCTGGCTCTGGGGCGGCCCGGCCGCCGCACGGTGACCTTTGGTGATGGCGGCGATGTTCGCTGTGCGCAGGCCGCGTGGGAGCGCGGCGCCTGGGCGGTCACCCTGGCCACACCACGCGGCGAGATCACGACCCGCCTGCACATCGCTGGCCGCCACAACGTCACCAACGCGCTGGCAGCCACGACGTGCACGCTGGCAGCGGGTGCACCCGTCGCGGCCATTGCCCAGGGGCTGCGCGACTTCACACCGGTCAAGGGCCGTTCGCGCGCTTTCAGTGTGACCGTCGCGGGCCGCGACATCACGGTGGTGGACGACACGTACAACGCGAACCCCGATTCCATGCACGCTGCCATCCAGGTGCTGGCCGAACTGCCAGGCCCGCAACTGCTGGTGATGGGCGACATGGGCGAGGTGGGCGACCAGGGGCCACAGTTCCACACCGAGGCCGGCGCACTGGCCCGTGAGGCTGGTATCTCCACGATGTATGCGCTGGGCGCGCAGTCGGTGCACGCCGCGTCGGCGTACGGCGACGGGCAGGGTGGTGTTGCCCGGCATTTCAACGATATGAGCGCACTGCAGGATGCGGTGCGCAACGCCCTGCCCACGGTGGGCAGCGTGCTGGTCAAGGGATCGCGATTCATGAAGATGGAACAGGTGGTCGAGGCGATCAGCGCCGCCGCACTGCCCCCAGAACAACAACAAAGGCCGATCAACCCACGGGAGGGACACCATGGCGCAACGCATTGATATTGCCCGTACGGTGCCAGCCCATGCCGGAGGTGCCTCATGCTGCTGATGCTGTCGCAATGGCTGCAGGGCCTGTCGCCCGAGTTCGGCTTCTTTCGGGTGTTCCAGTACCTCACGTTCCGTGCGGTGATGGCCGCCATGACGGCGCTGCTCATCGGGCTGGTGGCCGGCCCTAAGGTGATTCGCATCCTCACCTCGCTCAAGATCGGCCAGCCCATCCGCGGCTATGCGATGCAGTCGCACCTGTCCAAGAGCGGCACGCCCACCATGGGCGGTGTGTTGATCCTGTTGTCGATCGCCATTTCCACCCTGCTGTGGTTTGACCTGTCCAACCGCTTTGTGTGGATTGTGCTGATCGTCACGCTTGGTTTTGGCGCCATCGGCTGGGTGGACGACTGGCGCAAGGTGGTCAACAAGGACCCCGAGGGCATGCGTTCGCGCGAGAAGTACTTCTGGCAGTCGGTGATCGGCCTCATGGCCGCGTTGTACCTGGTGTTCAGCATTTCTGAAAGCTCCAACGCCAAGGTGTGGGAACTGTTCGTGGGCTGGGTGCAGTCGGGCTTTTCGCTGGACCTGCCCCCCAAGGCGGGGCTGCAGTTGCCCTTCTTCAAGGAAGTGAGCTACCCGCTGGGCGTGCTTGGCTTCGTGATCCTCACCTATCTCGTCATCGTGGGCTCCAGCAATGCGGTGAACCTCACCGACGGTCTGGACGGCCTGGCCATCATGCCCGTGGTGATGGTGGGCTCGGCGCTGGGCGTGTTTGCTTATGTCACCGGCAGCTCGGTGTATTCCAAGTACCTGTTCTTCCCTCACATTCCGGGTTCGGGCGAGTTGCTGATCTTCTGCGCTGCCATGGCGGGCGCGGGCCTGGCTTTCCTCTGGTTCAACGCGCACCCCGCCCAGGTTTTCATGGGCGACGTGGGGGCACTGGCGCTGGGCGGAGCCCTGGGCACCATCGCCATCATCGTGCGCCAGGAGATCGTGCTGGCCATCATGGGCGGCATCTTTGTGGTCGAGGCCCTGTCTGTGATGCTGCAGGTCACCTGGTTCAAGTTCACCAAGAAGCGCTATGGCGAAGGCCGCCGCCTGCTCAAGATGGCGCCCCTGCACCACCACTTTGAAAAGAGCGGCTGGAAAGAAACGCAGGTGGTCGTGCGCTTCTGGATCATCACCATGCTGCTGTGCCTGATTGGCCTGTCCACGCTGAAACTGCGATGAACCCGAACGATCCTCTTGTCCCTGACCCCCTCGGCACGTCTGAGGCCATGCCCCCGTTGGCAGGGGCTGGGGTGGATGCTGCCGGTGCTCCAGAGGTCGACCCTGGCGGGCAGGATGCTGCGCCCGCGGTACCCGATGTGAGTCCAGGGCAGGACACTGCGGCATCGGGCAGCGAAGTGCCAGACGGCGTGCCTCCCGCAGAGGTCACTGAGGCGGTCCCAGGTGCGCCGGCAGGAAAGAGCACCAGCACTGCCTGGAACCCCGAGGCCGTGCCTGCTGTCTCCGCCGCGAAAGCCGCAGCGGATTTTGTGGCGCAGATCTTTGCAGAGGTGGCGGCTCCTGAGTCGGGAGCCGCTGACAGTGTGGGCGCTGCAGACACCGCAGAGGCCGACGAGCCCATGACGCCGGACGTGCCTGCAGGCCCCGCGCGCGAGGGCGTTGCGAACCTGCTGCAAGGCCAGCACATCCTGATCCTGGGCCTGGGCGCCTCGGGCATGGCGATGGCACGCTGGTGCGTGCGTTGCGGCGCGCAAGTCACTGTGGCCGACACGCGCGCCGCCCCGCCGCAACTGCCCGCACTGCAGCGAGAGCTGCCCCAGGTCCGTTTTGTGTCGGGCGCATTCGATGCCAGCCTGGTACAAGGGCAGAATCTGCACGCGGTCTATCGTTCGCCAGGGTTGAGCCCTGAGGCAGTTGCTCCTGTTTTCGAAGCGGCTCGTGCAAACAACATCTGCGCTGGCGGTGAGCTGAGTCTTTATGCCATGGCCCTGGCAGCGCTGCGCGAATCGCACGCGTATGCCCCCGCCGTGCTGGCTATCACCGGGACCAACGGCAAGACCACCGTGACCTCGCTCACCGGACAGTTGGTGGAGCGCTCTGGCAAACGCGTGGCCGTGGCCGGCAACATCGGTCCGACCCTGCTCGACACACTGGCAGAACACCTGGATGCAGACACCTTGCCCGACGTGTGGGTGCTGGAACTGTCGAGCTTTCAGCTGGATGGCGTGAATGGGGGTGAAGGGGGCTTCGAGCCCACGGCCGCCACGGTGCTCAACATCACGCAGGACCACCTGGACTGGCACGGCAGCATCGAGGCCTATGCTGCGGCCAAGGCGCGCATCTTTGGCCAGACGGGCTTGATGATCCTGAACCGCGAAGACGCTGCGGTGATGGCCATGCTGCCGCCACCCGTCAAGGTCAAGCTGCAAAAGCCGCAGGTGCGCGCGCACCTCACCTTTGGTGGCGACATGCCCCGGCGTCCGGGCGACTTTGGCATCGAGGTGGTGAGCGGCATGCCCTGGCTGGTGCGCGCCATGGACGCGGACGAAACCCGAAAGCGTGGCCGCAACGAGGTCGAAGAGGACCTGCACATCCAGCGGCTCATGCCGGCGGATGCCCTGCGCATCCGGGGCCGCCACAACGCCACCAACGCATTGGCCGCGCTGGCTCTGGCCACGGCGGCGGGTTGCCCGCTGGCGCCCATGCTCTACGGCCTGCGCGAGTACCGGGGCGAGCCGCATCGTGTGGAGCCCGTGGCCATCATTCACGGCGTGGAATATTTTGACGACAGCAAGGGCACCAACGTGGGCGCCACGGCGGCTGCGCTGGTGGGGCTGGGCGCGGAGCGGCGTTTGGTGGTCATTCTGGGCGGAGAAGGCAAGGGGCAGGACTTTGCGCCCCTGGCAGCCCCCGTCGCACGTTATGCACGTGCGGTGGTGCTGATTGGCCGCGACGCACCGCTGATCCGCGCTGCGCTCCAGGACGCTGGCGTGCCGTTGCTCGATGCGGACACCTTGCCTGAGGCCGTTGCACTGGCCGCGCAGCGCGCCCATTCTGGCGATGCGGTGCTGATGTCGCCCGCCTGCGCCAGTTTCGACATGTTCAAGGACTACGAGCACCGCGCCCAGGTCTTTTGCGAGACCGTGCGGGCGATGGCCGACGATGCGGGCCAGTCGGCGGAGGGCATGCAATGACGGCACCCGCCAGCACCTTGTTGCAACGCGTGACCGGCTGGTTCGGTGGCCTGCCTGGTAAGGCGGCCGACGTGTTGCCCGTGCGCGTGGGCGGCACCGAGTACCGGCAGTCGTCCAGCACGCCCGCGAGCGTGCTGGGTTTTGACCAGGCCTTGCTCTGGGTGGTGGTGGCACTGCTGGCGTGGGGGTTGGTGATGGTGTATTCAGCGTCGATTGCCATGCCGGACAACCCGCGCTTTGCCAACTATGCGTCCACCCATTTCCTGACCCGCCACATGATGTACCTGGTGGTGGGGTTTGTGGCGGCGCTGCTGGCGTTCCAGGTGCCCATGGCGCTCTGGGAGCGGGTGGCGCCCTGGTTGTTCATCGTGGCCTTGCTCATGCTGGTGGCTGTGCTGATTCCCGGCGTGGGCAAGGTGGTCAATGGCGCGCGCCGCTGGCTGTCCATCGGCCCCGTGGGTTTCCAGCCCTCCGAGGTGGCCAAGTTTGCGGTGCTGATCTATGCCGCCGACTACATGGTGCGCAAGATGGAGGTGAAGGAGCGCTTCTTCCGCGCCGTGCTGCCCATGGGCGCAGCGGTGGCCATCGTCGGCGTGCTGCTGCTGGCCGAGCCCGACATGGGCGCCTTCATGGTGGTGGCCGTGATTGCCATGGGCATCCTGTTCCTCGGCGGTGTGAATGCCCGCATGTTCTTCCTGATCGCAGGGGTGCTGGTGGGTGCCTTTGCGCTGATGATCGCCAGTTCGCCCTGGCGCCGCGAGCGCGTATTTGCGTACCTGGATCCCTTCAGCGAACAGCATGCACTCGGCAAGGGCTACCAGCTATCGCACTCGTTGATCGCCATCGGACGCGGCGAGGTGTTTGGCGTGGGGCTGGGGGGCAGTGTGGAGAAGCTGCACTGGCTGCCCGAGGCGCACACCGACTTCCTGATGGCCGTGATCGGCGAAGAGTTTGGTCTGTTGGGCGTGGTTGCGCTCATCGTGCTGTTCCTGTGGATGACCCGCCGCATCATGCACATCGGCCGCCAAGCCATTGCGCTGGACCGCGTGTTCGCGGGGCTGGTGGCGCAGGGCGTGGCGATCTGGATCGGTTTTCAGGCCTTCATCAACATGGGCGTGAATTTGGGCGCGCTGCCGACCAAGGGGCTCACGCTGCCACTGATGAGTTTTGGCGGGTCGGCGATTTTGATGAATCTGGTGGCGCTGGCGGTGGTGCTGCGGGTCGATTACGAGAATAAGCTCCTCATGCGGGGAGGTCGCGTATGAGCACGCAGAAGACCGCCCTCATCATGGCTGGTGGAACCGGCGGCCACATCTTCCCCGGCCTGGCCGTGGCCGAGGAACTGCGCGCACGCGGCTGGCGTGTGCACTGGCTGGGCGCGCCCGGCAGCATGGAGTCGCGCATCGTGCCGCAGCACGGCTTTGTGCTGGAACTCATCGATTTTTCGGGCGTGCGCGGCAAGGGACTCGTCACGCTGGCCCTGCTGCCCCTGCGCCTGCTGCGTGCGTTCTGGCAGGCGCTGCAGGTTGTGCGCCGTGTGAAGCCCGACGTGGTGGTGGGCCTGGGTGGCTACATCACCTTTCCGGGCGGGATGATGGGCGTGCTCGCGGGCAAGCCCCTGGTGCTGCATGAGCAGAACTCGGTGGCAGGCATGGCGAACAAGGTCCTGGCGGGTGTGGCCGACCGGGTGTTCACCGCCTTCCCCCAGGTGTTCAAGCAGGGCCAGTGGGTGGGCAACCCCCTGCGCACCGCCTTCACGCAGCAGCCGGGCCCGGCCGAGCGGTTTGCAGGCCGCAGTGGTCCGCTGCGCCTGCTGGTGGTGGGCGGTAGCCTGGGAGCGCGTGCGCTCAACGAGATCGTGCCCCAGGCCATCGCATTGATGCCGGCTGGCCAACGACCCACCGTGGTCCACCAAAGCGGTGCGGCACAGATCGATGCCCTGCGCGCCCACTACGCCGCCGCAGGGGTCGAGGCAGAGCTGACGCCATTTATCGACGACACCGCTAGCGCGTTTGCAGCGGCCGACATCATCGTCTGCCGGGCGGGTGCGAGCACCGTCACCGAGATCGCGGCCGTGGGCGCCGCGTCTATCTTTGTCCCCTTCCCGTCGGCCGTGGACGACCACCAGACCACCAACGCGCAGTTCCTCGTGAACGCAGGAGGCGGCTGGCTGGTGCAGCAGCGCGACCTGACGCCGCAAGGACTGTCTGAAATGCTATTGAAATTAGAGCGGCCCACACTTGTGGATGTAGCGCTCAAGGCCAAAAACATGCAAAAAATCAACGCCACCCGCGAGGTGGTGACTGCCTGCGAGGAGTTGGCCCAACCATGAAACATGCGATTCGCCACATCCATTTCGTAGGCCTGGGCGGCGCCGGCATGAGTGGCATTGCCGAAGTGCTGTTCAACCTGGGTTACCGCATCTCGGGCTCGGACCTGGCCGACAGTGCCACGCTGCGCCGCCTGGCAGACCTCGGCATCAAGACCTGTCTCGGCCACGCGGCAGCGCACATCGATGGTGCCGATGCCGTGGTCACGTCCACAGCCGTCACTTCGGACAATCCTGAAGTGCTGGCCGCACGCGAAAAGAAGATCCCCGTGGTGCCGCGCGCACTGATGCTGGCCGAACTGATGCGCCTGAAGCAGGGCATTGCCATCGCGGGCACGCACGGCAAGACCACCACTACCAGCCTCGTGACCAGCGTGCTGGCCGAGGCGGGGCTGGATCCGACCTTCGTCATCGGCGGCAGGCTTAACAGCGCGGGCGCCAATGCCAAGCTGGGCAGCGGCGACTACATCGTGGTCGAGGCCGATGAGTCCGACGCGTCGTTCTTGAACCTGCTGCCCGTGATGGCCGTGGTGACCAACATCGACGCCGACCACATGGAGACCTATGGCCACGACTTCGGTCGGCTCAAGGGCGCGTTTGTCGATTTCCTGCACCGCATGCCGTTCTACGGCACGGCCATCCTGTGTGTGGACAGTCCCGCTGTGCGCGACATCCTGCAGAGCGTGACCTGCCCCATCACCAGCTACGGCTTCTCTGAAGACGCGCAGGTGCGCGCCATCAACGTGCGCGCCGAGGCGGGCCAGATGCGCTTCACCGTGCAGCGGCGCAACGGCGTCACGCTGCCCGACATGGAAATCGTGCTCAACCTCGCGGGCGAGCACAACGTGCTCAACGCGCTGTCGGCCATTGCCGTGGCGGTGGAGCTCAACATCCCCGACGACGCCGTGCAGCGCGCGCTGGCGGGCTTCAAGGGCGTGGGCCGACGCTTCCAGCGCTATGGCGATCTGCCCGCGAAGGACGGCGGCACCTTCACCGTCATCGACGACTACGGCCACCACCCTGTGGAGATGGCTGCCACGCTGGCGGCCGCACGCGGTGCGTTCCCCGGGCGGCGCCTGGTGCTGGCCTTCCAGCCGCACCGCTACACCCGCACGCGCGATTGCTTTGAAGATTTCGTCAAGGTGATCGGCCATGCCGACGCGGTGCTGCTCACCGAGGTGTATGCCGCAGGCGAGGCGCCAGTCGTGGCCGCCGATGGACGCTCGCTAGCCCGTGCCCTGCGTGTGGCAGGGCGTGTGGAGCCGGTGTTTGTGGACAACGTGGCCGATCTGCCCCAGGCCATTGTCGACAACGCACGCGCGGGCGACGTGGTGATGTGCATGGGAGCCGGCTCCATTGGCGCAGTGCCCGGCAAGGTGGTTGAGATGCTACAAAATAATGAGCTGAGAGCGCATGAAGGGAGCGCACTATGACCCTTCCTGAATCGAATATCGATGTGAAGTCGCTGGGCAAGGTCGCCGTCCTGATGGGCGGGGACTCGGCCGAGCGCGAGGTGTCGCTGATGTCGGGCAGCGGCGTGCTGCAGGCGCTGCGCTCGCGTGGGGTGGATGCCCATGCGTTTGACCCCGCACAGAACGCGCTGGGTGATTTGAAGCGCGACGGCTATGCGCGCTGCTTCATCGCGCTGCACGGCCGACATGGCGAAGACGGCACGGTGCAGGGCGCGCTGGAGCTGCTGCGCATCCCCTACACCGGCCCCGGCGTGATGGCCTCGGCCATCGCCATGGACAAGGTCATGACCAAGCGAGTATGGCTGGCCGAGGGCCTGCCCACGCCCCGCTATGTGTGGCTGGCTCCCGACCGGCAGCAGCGCGAGGTGGTGCGCACCGTGCCCGACGAGCTGGGCCTGCCGCTCATCGTCAAGCCGCCGCGCGAAGGCTCGTCCATCGGCGTGACCAAGGTGCGCGGCTATTCGGACATGCAGGAGGCCGTGCAGCTCTCTGCCCAGTACGACCCCGACGTGCTGTGCGAAGAGTTCATCGAAGGCGAAGAAGTGACCTGCCCCGTGCTGGGCCAGGGCGCCAGTGCCCGTGCGCTGCCAGTGATCCGCATCGTGGCGCCCGATGGCGCCTACGACTACCAGAACAAGTACTTCACCGACGACGTGAAGTACCAGTGCCCGAGCGGCCTGCCCGAGGCCGAAGAGCGCGAGATCCAGCGCATCGTGTTGGAGGCTTACCGCACCCTGGGCTGCCGGGGCTGGGGCCGTGCCGACCTGATGATCCGCGCGAGCGACCGCAAGCCCTTCCTGCTGGAGATGAACACATCCCCTGGCATGACGGGTCATTCGCTGGTGCCCATGTCGGCCCGCGCCTCGGGCATCAGCTACGAAGAGCTGTGCCTGCGCATCCTCGCCGATGCGGCCCTCGACACGCCCGCAAAACCAAAGGCCGCCTGATGACCCAGACGCTGCCCGCACCCCTGGACGTCAAGCTCATGAACCTGACCGCGTCGGTCCTGTTCGTGGGCTGCGCCCTGGCCGTGCTGGCGGCGGGAGTGGGGTGGGTACTGCGCTACCCCGGCTTTGCCATCGCACGCATCGTGGTGCAGGGCGAACTGGTGCACAACAACGCGGTGACGCTGCGGGCCAACGTGGCGCCGCACCTGGTGGGCAACTTCTTCACGGTGGACCTGCGCGCGGCGCGCGAGGCCTTCGAGCAGGTGCCCTGGGTTCGCCGCGCGCAGGTGCGGCGGGTCTACCCCGGTAGCCTGCGCGTGGAGTTGCAGGAGCACGACGCCGTGGCGTATTGGGGCCCGGACACCGGCTCGGCGCTGGTCAACAGCCAGGGCGAAGTCTTCGAGGCCAATGTGGGCGACGTGGAGCAGGAGGGCCTGCCGCGCCTGCAGGGGCCTACAGGCAGCTCGGCCGAGGTGCTGCAGATGTATGGGCTGCTGGAGCCAGTGTTCAAACCTCTGGGCCTGGACGTGGAAGAACTGCAGCTGACCGGGCGAGGCGGCTGGCGCGCCACCCTCGACAGCGAGGCCGTGGTGGAGCTGGGAGGCGGTACGCCGCAGGAAGTGGTGCAGCGCACGCAGCGTTTTGTACGCACCCTGACCCAGGTGGCCGCGCAGTATGGCCGCCGCGTGGACGCGCTGGAGTCTGCGGACCTGCGCCACGCAGGGGGCTACGCCCTGCGCCTGCGGGGTGTGACCACAGTGACTGCAGACGCAACCGGCGCGACGGCCGTGCGCAAGAGGTAATGGTATGAGGCAAGACAGAGCAAGACGCAGCACTCTGCGGGCCCCGAGAGGGCGGTGCGAGGGGTTGGCGGGACAGTGGGACAGAACCGAGAAGGGCAGAGACTGATATGGCAAGAGAATACAAAGACGTCGTCGTGGGGCTGGACATTGGCACCGCCAAGGTCATGGCTGTGGTGGCCGAGGTTCTGCCCAATGGCGAGCTCAAGCTCGCAGGCTTGGGCGTGGCCCCGAGCAACGGTCTCAAGCGTGGGGTGGTGGTCAACATCGATGCCACCGTGCAGAGCATCCAGCAGGCGCTGAAAGAGGCCGAGCTGATGGCGGACTGCAAGATCCAGCGCGTCTACACCGGCATCACGGGCAGCCACATTCGCGGTCTCAACTCCAGTGGCATGGTGGCGGTGAAGGACAAGGAAGTCACTTCGGCCGACGTGGCCCGCGTGGTGGAGACGGCCAAGGCCATCAACATCAGCAGCGACCAGCGCCTGTTACTGGTGGAGCCGCAGGAATTCGTGATCGACGGGCAGGATGTGAAGGAGCCCATCGGCATGAGCGGTATCCGCCTGGAGGCCAAGATCCACATCGTGACCGGCGCGCAGAGCGCGGCCGAGAACATCATCAAGTGTGTGCGCCGCTGCGGCCTGGAGGTCGAGCAGCTCATGCTCAATCCGCTGGCCAGCAGCCAGGCCGTGCTCACTGACGACGAGCGCGAGCTGGGCGTGGTGGTGGTGGACATCGGCGCGGGCACGACCGATGTTGCCATCTTTACGGGCGGCGCGATCCGCCACACCGCGGTGATTCCGATTGCGGGCGACCTCATCACCAGCGACATCGCCATGGCACTGCGCACGCCGACCAAGGACGCCGAGGACATCAAGGTGGAAAGCGGCTACGCCAAGCAACTGTTGGCTGACCCCGAGGCGCAAGTGGAAGTGCCCGGCCTGGGCGACCGCAGCCCGCGCATGCTGAGCAAGCAGGCGCTGGCCGGTGTGATCGAGCCGCGTGTCGAAGAAATCTTCTCGCTCGTGCAGCAGGTGGTGCGCGAGTCGGGCTACGAAGAAGTGCTGTCGTCGGGCATCGTGCTCACGGGCGGCAGCTCGGTCATGCCGGGAATGATCGAACTGGGCGAGGACATCTTCCTCAAGCCCGTGCGGCGCGGCATACCGAAGTATTCCAGCGCCCTGGCTGACATGGTGGCCCAGCCCCGTGCAGCCACCGTGATGGGGCTGCTGGAAGAAGCGCGCCTGGCACGTCTGCGCGGCTTCAAGGTGGCTCAGAAGAGTGGGTCCATGAAGACCGCATTCGGGCGCTTCAAAGATTTCATCGTGGGGAATTTCTGACCATGAAATACCCCCTGTGGCTAGCGCGTGGAAGCCCTCACCAGATACCGCGCGAGCGATGGCGATGTACAGGACCGCCACGCACTACAAGAAAAATGATCCCATCTCTCAATTGGCAATTGCATACGAATTTAGAACCAGGAGCTCCAAGATGACCATCGAAATGATCGAAGCCGAAGAATTCAACCAGGGCACCCAGATCAAGGTGATCGGTGTGGGCGGTGGCGGCAGCAATGCCGTCGAGCACATGATTGCCCGCAGCGTGCAGGGCGTGGAGTTTGTCAGCGCCAACACCGATGCACAGGCGCTCACGCGCAGCTCGGCGCACCGCGTCATCCAGCTGGGCAACAGCGGCCTGGGTGCTGGGGGCAAGCCCGAGAAAGCCCGCGATGCGGCTGAGGCGGCGGTGGCCGATATCCGTGAAGCCATCTCTGGCGCCCACATGCTGTTCATCACGGCGGGCATGGGCGGCGGCACGGGCACGGGCGCTGCGCCCGTGATCGCGCGCGTGGCCAAGGAGATGGGCATCCTGACGGTGGGCGTGGTCACCAAGCCTTTCGACTGGGAGGGCGGTCGCCGCATGAAGAATGCGGACGATGGCCTGGCCGAACTTGAAGCCAACGTGGACTCGCTGATTGTTGTGCTCAACGAGAAGCTGCTGGACGTGCTGGGCGACGACATCACCCAGGACGAGGCCTTTGCGCACGCCAATGACGTGCTCAAGAACGCTGTGGGCGGTATCGCTGAGATCATCAACGAATACGGCCAGGTGAACGTGGACTTTGAAGACGTGCGCACCGTGATGGGCGAGCCCGGCAAGGCCATGATGGGCACGGCCACGGCCAGCGGCCCAGACCGCGCACGCATCGCAGCCGAGCAGGCCATCGCCTGCCCGCTGCTCGAAGGCATCGACCTGTCGGGCGCCAAGGGTGTGCTGGTGCTGGTCACGGCCAGCAAGGGCAGCCTCAAGCTGTCCGAGTCACGCCAGGCCATGAACACCATCAACGCCTACGCATCGACCGACGCGCACGTGATCTTCGGCGCTGCCTATGACGAAAGCCTGGGCGACGAGATCCGCGTGACCGTGGTGGCCACGGGTCTGTCGCGTGCCAATGCGCGCCGGCAGCCCATCTCGGTGGTGCAGGGTGGCCTGCGCACTGGTACGGACAACATGGCCTACCAGATGCCTGTCGCCGGTGTGGGTACGCTGGGTGGTGCCGTGGGCGTGCAAGGCGGTCACACGGGCAGCGCGCAGGCCGACTATGGCAGCATGTCGGTGCCCAGCGTGTGGCGTACCAACCGCACGCAGGCCGCAGCCCGCGTGGATGCCCTGTCGTCCGGCGGTATGGATGACCTGGAAATCCCCGCCTTCCTGCGCAAGCAAGCGGACTGACAACCGCGCTGATCGCACCCTGCGGCCCCCTCCCGGGGGCTGCAAGACAAAAGCCCTGCCGGCGCAAGCTGGCAGGGCTTTTTGACTGGGAGAACGTCAGCAGGCTCTCAGGCCTGGGCCGCCCCAGGCCTCTGAGTGGTCAGAAAGATTCCCAGTCATCGTTATTGTCAGCCGCAGGCTTGGGGCTGCTTGCCTTGGGGGGCAATGCCGCCGCTGGCGCGGGTGAAGGCGCAGCAGCACGAGGGGCTGCCGGCGCCTTGGCCAGGGC